>NZ_WBKL01000194.1:0-96346 GCF_015714705.1 Nostoc sp. NZL
AATTACGAATTACGAATTACGAATTACGAATTACGAATTACGAATTACGAATTACGAATTACGAATTACGAATTACGAATTACGAATTACGAATTACGAATTATTTGGTCAATAGTCCCAGAATATTTGACTACTGACTATTGATTATTGACCATTAGACAAATGCTCTAACTGCATTCTTTGTTCCATCTGGCGCAGAAAATACCCCGTCATCATGGCCGAAGCTAGAAGCCCAGCTAAGTTCTCCCGATCTGTTGTGATTTGCACGTTGAAATTTTCTGCCGGGAGCATTCCCACTAGCCCTTGGACATTTTGCGAGATAATTTGTTTAATTTCGGGGCTGGCGGACTGAGCAATCCTAGCTAAAACATCAGGAGACTGATGTTGTAGATATTTGAGTAACTGATTAGGGTATTCCTCAGAGTGGTCGGAAAGAAGTTGATTAGGGTGTTCCTCAGAGTTGTCATTCAAAAAGTCAGGATTAAACACCATTGGCAGTTTTATTTAGCTTAATTGCTAACTCTACTTTAAACCATAGTACAAGGGTAGCGCATTCACCACGGGTATAAGCCGTGAAAAGGAGGGGACATTATTTTGGTTCTAGTTCTAGTTCTAGTTGTTCTTCCTTTTGGCTGGTAGCAAGTATTTGCGGGAGTTGTTCTATTTGGAAATACTGATGAAACTTCGGGGTTACTTGCAGTGAATAAGAGCGAGAATCGCTGTCTCGACGCTTTCGGATGAAACCAAGTTCGACGAGTTCAGGAACGTGTTGATATACTCCTGAACCGCGTAAGTTAATCAAGTCGCTCTGAAGTATGGGACTATTAAGGGCGATCGCGGCTAAAGTCCGCAATGCACCTACACCCAATTCTACTGGTATCATCGTTTGCACCAAATCATGAAAATCAGACCGGAGTTGCAAACTGTAACCATCTGGAGTTTCTACTACCTCTAGGGCGCTATCTCGGTGGGCATAGTTGTCCATTAGTTCAATTATGCCTTCTTTGACAGTGGCGCGATCGCACGCGGCATACTCGGCGATTTCGCCGAGCGACAAGGGTTTACCTTTTAAATAGAGAATTGCTTCTATCTTCGTCGCTGTGGCTGTAATCATTTAGTTACTAGTCATTGGTTATTAGTCATTGGTCATTAGTACATGACAACTAACAATCAACAAGTGTGTGGCATTATATCGTAAATTGTCAAAATATTGTTTGAAACTCTGAAATTGGAGATGGGGCATTGGGGAATCATTTTCCTCAAAAGCCTCTAGTTGTGAGAATAAATTCTGCGATCGCTAAATCTTGTGGAGTAGTGACTTTTAAATTTGTCTCCTCTCCCTCGACAATTCGGACTTCAATACCGCACTTTTCAAACAAAGCGGCATCGTCAGTTACTTCCCAACCTTGACGGACACCTTCAGCGTGGCACTGTTTCAACAACTTGACATCAAATCCTTGGGGAGTTTGTGCTGCCCACAATTTTCGTCTGTCGGGTGTTTCTTGAATTATGCCTTGTTCATCGACAACTTTGATAGTGTCTTTGACCGATACACCAGCAATTAAACCGGGACAGTGACGAATGGCTTGGGCACAAGAGTTAAATAAATCTGGTGTGGCTAGGCATCTAGCCCCATCATGAATCAAAACTTGTTCTGCGGCTACTGGCAGGGACTGCAAACCATTGTAAACAGATTCTTGGCGGGTGGAACCGCCTTGTATCAATTCCACTGGTTTAGTCAGCTTCAGATCGGCGATAATTGCGTTGAAGTCTGGCCAATCAGTAGGCTGAGAAATAATCCCAATCCAACTGATTGTATTAGCGGCTTCTGCGGCTAATAGAGTCCAAGCAATAATTGGTTGCGATCGCACTTTTAGAAGGAGTTTATTACGGTTACTCCCCATTCTTTTTCCGATTCCCGCAGCTGGAATTAGTAAATACACAGAATTCCTCAATCTTTAAGCTATATATTTTCCCCTAAAATAGGGAGCGAGTAAGCGTCAATAAATATTATGCGAGTAGTAGCCCTTGTACCTGGCGGAATTGGCGACCAAATTCTCTTCTTTCCGACTCTAGATGACCTGAAGCGCCATTACCCTAACGCTCAGATAGATGTCGTTGTTGAACCCCGGTCAAAGGCTGCCTACCGAGTGAGCAAGTCAGTTCACGAGGTACTGACCTTTGATTTTCAAGACCGTAATAGTCTGGCAGATTGGGGTAACTTGGTGGGGACAATTCGCGATCGCGAATACGATGTCGTCATTGCTGTTAAGCAAATTTGGTTGCTTGGTCTTTTACTTTGGTTGACGGGAATTCCCATACGTATTGGCTACAAAGGCAAAGGTTCGGTTTTTCTGACCCACGCTGTGCCATTCAAACCATCCCAGTATGCGGCGGCAGTATATCACGATTTGCTGCAACCATTGGAAATAAATAGTCCTGTCCCAGAGTTAGCGGTAAATGTGCCAAAACCAGATATTGAGTGGGCACAAAAGGAACAAAAACGCTTAGGGGTGAATGAAACAGGCTATATCTTGATTCATGGCGGTTTTGGCCAGTTATCCCAGGCTAAAGAACTGGATAAAATCTACCCTGTCGAAAGTTGGCATCAAATTATTCAAGGCTTCCAAGACAAGCAGCCGGATATGCCTGTGGTGGTCGTTAAGGGAACTGATGATGAGCAGTTTGTGCGATCGCTTCTGGGGTCTTCTCCAGATATCAAGGTGACTGCCCCTGATGATATTGGCAAGTTAACTGCTATGATTGCCGGGGCAAATTTGATGTTGTCTACTGATAGTGCGGCACTACAACTGAGTGTTGCAGTCCAAACCTATACCATCGCCTTATTTGGGCCCACTAATCCAGCTAAGTTGTTGCCGAAAAACGATAAATTCCTGGCCATTGCATCTCCCACGGGAAAGACGGCGGATGTTTCACCAAACGCCGTTTTGGAGAAAATTTGGGGTGGCTAAAGGGCAGTTTGTCCCGACTTCTGCGATAAGTCTATTGGATATCCAAATGTAGTTATGCGTTTGTTGAATGACCGCAAAACCTGGACGTGACAGCTAGATTTTGCGGTTATTCAGTATTAAAAACCAGATTTCTCTCTAGCAATGCTTTGTGCTTACTTGCGATCGCGCCTGGGCTAGGCAATAGGCATAAGGGTTTTAGCCTAGTTCCTTTTTCTTCACCGAGTTAAAATATCTCAAAAAAAGCATCATCTAATTCATAACCCAGCATTTGGGCCATAGACTTCAGCCGTGAGAGACTGGGGATATCTTGCTGTTTAAGCCAATCACCCAAAATAAAGATTTTGTGCATCAAAAATATTTCTAAGGCTTCAGGATTGTACTGAATGCCTTCTTGGGAACTGAACTGGTGTGGTACAAGCATGGCGGCATAACGAGCAAATTCTCCAGCTTTCCAATCTAGTAAAAATGGTAACCAAGGGTATTTGGCATCTAGGCGCACAAACCACAGTCGCACCTCTGGAATTTCTGAAAGTTCCCGTGGATCGCCAGGTTCGAGATCGTAATTGAGATCAAAGCGTAGCTGCTGTTCATGGGACGCGACCCCATCTTGCAGCAGTTGTTCAATTACGGTTGACGCAGGCGACAGATCCAGATTGTTAATGAAGTCATTATTGAGTGCGATCGCAATTGTCATTGATTCAGCAGCCACTTTCTTGATGCTCAACTGTAGGATCGAGAATATACAGTAGCAGCTTTCAGGGATTGACGCTACATTGATCTTTATAAATCAATTGGTATTTACTAATACTTTTTTGTGGAGAATTGGTCAAACTATACAAGATTTATACACAAATCTGACCTTCTCAAATTGATTTAATACTTTTGCTTAGTTTTCGCTGGTTATCACAAATATATATCTAATGGCTAGCATTGATATCAGCCTCTGGTGATGCCTGCGGTTCTTCCTAGCCTACACCACTCACTTACACCAAATTTTCCTCCACTTAAATGTTTCTTTACTAATTGCTAAAATACTCACATTTAACTAATAAATTACTACACGACTTACATAGAATCAGCCTACTTGGGAAAGGCAACGCCTGCCCCAAGGTGGACATTTACAGCAATTTTAAGTTAAAGTTGTAATGAGTTTGTTTTAGATTAAGGTCTGAGAAAGTAGCCGTCAACAAGCAAAAAAAATAATTATCGCCACCTGTCTTTTGCAGCATCAAAAGCCAAAACACAAGTACAGGTAGAACAGCGGTGTGCAATATTATTGCATATATTAAATAACCAATAAACATTTAAATGGGAAAATTCCCCCCAACAGTTAACAAGCTGTAATATGCAAAAACAAACAATTTCTCCAAAACCAATTCGTTCTCTAGAAGATGCGCTGGATCGGTGTCAAATCCTGGGTATGCGCGTCAGTCGTCAGCGTCGCTTTATTCTGGAATTACTTTGGCAAGCAAATGAACATCTTTCTGCTAGAGAGATTTACGATCGCTTGAACCAACTAGGTAAAGAGATCGGTCATACTTCTGTTTATCAAAATTTAGAAGCATTATCCAGTCAGGGCATCATTGAATGTATTGAACGCTGTGATGGGCGTTTGTACGGTAATATCAGTGACTCTCACAGTCATATAAACTGTGTGGATACAAATCAAATTCTTGATGTTCATGTGGAACTACCAGAAGATTTGATCCGCAAAATTGAAGAAGAAACAGGAGTGCGGATTACTGACTATAGTATTAACTTTGTTGGTTACCGCAACCCGCAAGAAAGCTGATGGTAGTTAGGAGTCATTCAATTTTAGATTTTTCCTTCAATCCAAAATCTAAAATTGACGGCTTCCCTAGCTAATAAAAACTAATAATAATTAGTCTCATCAATAGAGTTCTTGCCAAAAACTGTCTCATCATCGGCATCATCATCATATAAATCTACTGGTACAATTGTGCCTTCGCAGCTTTCAATTAGTCCGATCGCAGGGAGTTTGTTCCAATTATTATCTGGGTTTGTCGGAATTTGGACGGTATTTAAGAAGGGTTGCTGCGAGCGCAAATGTTTCAGTCTTTGAAACGATTCTTTGGAGAACAAGGCACCATTATCAGCGGCCAATTTTTTATCCGCCTCAGTAAGGATGGCATCAAATAAGCAGGCGTTGGTGAGATTCGCTGAATTAAGATTCGTCCCCATAAGATTAGCCTGTTGCAGGTTTGCGCCTGTCAGGTTTGCCTGTTGGAGATTTGCGCCTGCGAGGTTTGCCTGTTGAAGATTTGCACCGGCGAGGTTTGCTTGTTGAAGGTTGGCTCCAGCTAAATTTGCCCCCATTAACTCCGCATTGGATAAGTTTGTCTGCTCAAGATTTACCCCAGTTAACATCACTTGTAACAAAGAGGCTCCCGATAAATTTAGTCCAGCCAGAGAGTTGATTCGGGTTGCGAAGGCACTTTTATGCAAAAGGGTTGTTCTAGCAATCAGCGCACTTAAGGCCTCTGGATTGAATTCTGCCAAATTAGCTGGATTCCCACAAGGCCAAAAAGGGATTTTTGTTTCTCGGTAGCAAGCACAAAGCAATAAAAACACATTCAGTCCCACCGCAGCATTCACTTGCTCAACATTCACCGGGTTTTGCAGTGCGTGGAAATGAGTCAAAGCTTTGTGAGCTATCCCTTCATCCACCCAATAGCCTTGACAGTAAGCACGCCAGAAAGACAAAAGCCGTTGGAACAAAACTTCAAAAGGAAACTTGTGCTTTTGCTCCCGGCGCAAAATTGCGATCGCCAGTTCCTCAATTTCCTGGCTAAGTATCCCGTAACCCAGTAAATTGTAGATACGCTGGGCAAAGCTACTGGGATCAAGCACAAAGGTGAGCGTGCCATAAACCTCATCTTGGCACTGAGTCAGCAATTTCAACTCAGCAGCCACAGCCTCAGCACAAAGATATTCTCCTAACTTGACATGCGAAAACTCAATTAAACTCCTCTGCGCGGCAGTCGCTACAACGGGGGAAATTCCTGCAACGCACAGCCAAGCAGTACGTGAGGTATCCGAACCCTGAATTTTAAAATAAAAAGCTGGTAAATTATTTGTATTTACTTCCTCAGGCAAATTAATTTGATGACGTTGGGAGTGTAAGATTTTCAGAGCGATCGCTTGCATCTGCTCAATTAAATCTTGGGGATGATCACCAGCGAGTAAATTAGCGATCGCTTCTGGAGTTCGGTGGATATGAGCCGATCCTGAACGCAGGAGCATCGTTTTGATCCCACCAATTAGCGGATAACCCAACAACCATCGACTCAGGCGATGATAAATTTCCCATAACAGAGAAGGCTTTGGGGTATTAGCAGCTAATTGTAATACTTCATCATCTAGCAGTCCGTCGCGGTGCAAAATGCCCAACAAATGCAGCATTAGGGGTTGACGAACAAGAGGAGATAATTCTCTTAACTTTGATTGGCTGGCAAATAACCCTGTCTGTTTTAAGAATGTAAAGAAATTTTGAGCGATCGCCAATGATTGCACTTTTGCCCATTGCTGAAACCATTGTTTGAGTTCCTCCACATCCAACGGCTGAATGATAATTCGCTTCAATGGCAGGGGTATCTCTGGGGCGATTTTCTCTAGTGTTGTTGATCGACTCGTTAACAAAATTTTGTGTCGGTACTGAGAATGAAAGTTCAGTAATTGCTGAATAAAAATTGCTTGTGCCCTTATACCCTGACTAGAAGGGGGTAGTTCATCCAAACCATCCAGCAGCAACAGACAAGGAAGATTTTCTTGCTCTAACCAAGTTGAAAGATTAATAGGAAAGGCAGAATTTAGCGTTTCGATGAAAGTTTTGCCATATTTTACATCTTGTAATTTAATTACTATAGGCATCCAAGTAGGGTAAGATTCTTGTGCTACCTGTGCTGCCCAAAGTTGGCAAAAACTCGTTTTTCCATAACCAGGTTCCGACTCAATAACAGCGATCGTTTCTAAATCAGCTAGCTGTTGCTGGGCCCATGTTTTTAAATCAACTGGTTTAACAATTTTATTATCCTGCTCAGAAATAATTGCCTCTATTGGTAAGCCTTTTTGTGGTACATAGATATCCTTAAGGGCAAAGGATTCCATGAGCAAAGGCATACTGAGGTTTTTAATCAAACTTGCACGGTAATGTTCTCGCTGCAAATCAATTTTCTCACTGACTGTAGAACCAACTTCTGGGGCGATCAAATTGGGAGATAATGAAATCCCCAAACGGAAAAATTTTTGCAGTTGGGCTAGAGGTGCGGCATTTTCGGTAACGACTACCAGTAAGTGCCCAGGAAGTGAGTTGATTAAACGCTGTGTTAGAAGTTTAGCTTCAGGTTCCTCTGCGCCATTGGCAACTAACCAAGCTATGGCAGCGTTGTTTATTTGTTGCACCAGTAATGAATCTGCAACCAAAGATAGTGCTTGTTCAGCTTGGGTGTCAGTCAATTTACCTGGGCTGAGAGTTTTCAGCAATCCTTGCAGTTGCGGGTCTTGGAGGATAAGTTTACCTACATCCTGTTTAAGTATTTGTGCTTGGATAGGTATACTTGCCCGGTCTAGCCACGGTCTTTGTAAGCTTGCTTCCTGCTCTAGAATTGCTTGCAAAGCCTGGAGATAGGCAATTTGAAACGCTAGCCATGTGCCTTCGTTACGTTTTAATGGTTTTTTTTGGCTGAGGCTACGCAACAAGTTTTCTGTCAACTGGGAAATAGCACTGATTTCTTGCCAAACAAGACCTAAGGGTAGTTCTAAGACCTCTACTAAGGTACAGATGTCAAAAGGCATGAGGCTTTTGACTTCCATATCCTGAACAATCCGATAGGCAATACCTGCCAATTGCCCCGCTGAAAATCCTTTGATTTGATTGATTGCGATATAGCGTTCTGCCAACCAGTGCCGAATACTCAAGTTCATTTAATTACACAGTGACGGCTGCCTATGGCAATTATGATCGATTTATCCGTTTGCGAAAACAGGTAACAATGGGGAAGACAAAGTTTTGTATCAAAGCTGTTTTCTAATTGCTAAAAATATTGCTTGTGTAATTGAGTAGACTATGAGCGATCGCCTTCTAAAATTATTGTTAATCGACCAAGACCCGATTTTTCGTCTGGGATTACGGGTAGCTCTAGAAGCAATTCCTAACCTGGAAGTAATAGCAGTGGTAGAAAGTGATACCGCTGCCTTGCAGATTTTAGCAGAAATTGCCCAAGAAGACCCTAATCAGGTAAATCTGGTGGTTTTGGAACTAGGTAATGGTTGCTCCACTACCAGTCAGCAGTTAGGTTTACAATTCTGTCGGCAACTCAAAGCCTTATATCCCAACCTGCCAATTTTGCTTCTCAGTTCTGTCCAAGAACAAGGACTACTATTGGCTGCAAAATCTATTGGTGTAAATGGCTACTGCCCCAAAGGCACACCACTTGCTGAGTTAGTCGCCGCCATGCAAGAAGTTGCCGATGGTAGTTCCTATTGGTTTCGGGAGACGGAAGCAATCACAACTCCTTACTCCTCACTCCCTAGTACAGACGCGATTAATCGCATCTCTCCCCACTCCCCACTCCCTTTTTCTAGACTGCGAAATAATTTACGTTTGTCAGGAATTGCTCACATTGAAGCTACCCTCGCCGCAGTAACAGCACAATTACAAGTTCCGGGACTACCAGTATTAGATCGAGCAATTCTAGCTGGACAGCGGCGAGAACTGCTAGCGGCTCGTTGGTTGCTAAATCGGTTGTTGGTTTCACCACAAGAACGGCAAGAGGAACATATTCCGGTTGCTGATAAGCCGCCTCTGCCTCCTTCGTTGAGTAGTGCCATTCAACAAAGGCAAACTGTGTCACCTTTGCTTAGTCCAGGAGCGCTACAATCTGCCTTGTTTGCGTCTTGCATTACCAAACTTCAATTTCCTTTACAAAATGTCACAGATGTCCCTTTAGAAATTGACATCTTTCGTGAAGAGAGAAAACGGGAATTACTTTATCTGATCCTGCAAAAATTGGCTCAACAGTTGGATGAACTGCGTGCTTCTCAAATCGAGATGAATCAATTATATGAGGTAAAAAGTACCTTGTTACGCGATTTATGGCAAGCAGCAATTACAGATTTTTTTGGGAAATTTTCTCGAATTCAAATAGGGAAACAAAATATAGAAATTGTTAATTTATTACTACAAAACACAGAAATTGTGCAGGCAGATATTCTCAATAAAATCCCGCTAGTTTTTGAGTTGTATTCTTATCTACTATTTCAAACAGAATTGTATATTGATAATGGTTCTTATCCAGCAGTGAGCAATGAAGCCAAGTCCCAAGCATTAATGATTTTAGAGAACTTGTTGATTCAGGTAGCGAATGGCGTAGTGCAGCCACTACTCAACTCTTTAGCAGATGTGGAAGCGATTAAGCAAAAGTTATATAGTCGCCAATTTATTTCTACAAGAGAAATTGAACGGTTTAGAAACGATTTATCATGGAAATATCGGTTAAAAAATTATATAAATGAGCCAAAAGCAGTTTTTGAAAGTCGCTATGATCTATTTGTAATTGCGCCTCGTGGTATTGCCAATACTTCAGTTTATGCACCTCGAAATCAGGAGTTAGGCAAACTTTCTAATATTCCTTTAGTAGTGACATTATTTTTAGAATTTAGTGATGCGATCGCACCGCGTTTAAAATCAATATTAGCTTTTGTAGGTAGCGGTATAGTCTTCATTCTCACCCAAATAATTGGTCGAGGTTTAGGTTTAATCGGTCGTGGTATTCTTCAAGGTATTGGTAGTGTTTCGTTAATAGAAAAGAACTTTAGACGAAATAGCGATCGGACTAAATGAATAAGCAAGGGAGTAGAAGGCACAAGGGAAGAATGACTAATAACCAATGACCAATGACCAATGACTAATAACTAATGACCAACAATGATTTTATCGGGCTAGCAATTTCTTATGTTTACGCTATCGGTCTGCTTGTCATTGGCGAGGGACTGCGTAAGCTGTTGGGTGTAAAGCCAGATTTGACCCGCAAAGTAATCCATATTGGTGCAGGGATGTGGGTTTTCGGCATCCTGCTACTGTTTAAACACTGGGAAATCGGAATTATACCATTTGCTACCTTTATCGGACTCAACTACCTGTTTTACCGCTACCGAATCATCGGCGCAATGGATACCCAGGATAGCTCACCCGGCACAGTTTATTTCGCTATCTCGGTAACGCTGCTGTTCGGGCTACTGTGGCGACCAGACGGGCCAGTAGATAGTGTCCCAATCGCCGTAGCTGGGGTAATGGCAATGACTTGGGGGGATGCACTAGCAGCATTAATTGGTAGACGCTTTGGACAGCATAAATACCAAGTGGGAAATTCTGTGCGATCCTGGGAAGGTTCGGCAGCAATGTTTGTAACGAGTACAGTGGTGATTTTCTTAGTGCTGTTGCTGCTACCTGGTTCGTCGCTGAGTCCCCTAGCAATGCCTTTAGGTTTAGGATGGGCCTTGTTGACGGCGGTGATAACTGCCACTTTTGCAACCCTAGCAGAGGCAGTCTCGCCCCACGGCACAGATAACCTCAGCGTGCCTCTAGTAGCTGCGGGAGTAGTTTGGATTGTCATGCAGGGTTTTTAAGGCACTCCCAATAACCTCTCCTAACTCCTAACTCCTAACTTACAAATTCCAATTGCGGCGGAAATGGAAGAAGCCTTCTAAAAACTCTTGCAAAGCAATGTTGCTATTTAACTTTTGCTTACTCCACTCTCTTGCTGTCTGTTCCAGAATTTCTGAAAAACTCGGATAGACAGGAGATAAATTTGCTAAATCTTTGACTTTAATTTTTTGGGACATTGCCAAGGCAATCAAATTAATTAATTCTCCAGCTTCTGCCCCCAATATCGAAGCTCCCAAAATTTCGCCGTTACGTAGCACAATTAATTTACACATACCAGTGGTTTCATCCCGAATTTGGGCTGCTGCCACTGTTTTAAAATACTGTCGAAAAACTAAAACTTCATCTCGACTAAATAGGCGTTTTGCCTGCACCTCTGTCAAACCTACTTGCGCCAGCATTGGCACAGAAAACATTGCCCAAGGAATAGAGCGATAATCTACTCGTAACCTGGGGAAAAAGAGTGCATTGTTCAGGGCAATTTTTGCTTCATAATTAGCGATATTGGCAAAGTCGTAACCACCAATTACATCACCACAAGCGTAAATGCGCTGGTTAGTGGTTTGCAGTTTATCATTCACCACTAAGCTACGCCGATGCCATTTCACACCTACTGTTGCCAAATTTAGAGATTCAATATTCGGCTGTTGTCCAGTCACTACTAAAATTTCATCAGTTTCAATAGCTTTATCTCCTGCTTGAACCCACTTTTTATCCTCAATTAGCCTCACCTGAGTTACTGGTCTTTCGGTGAGGACGCGCACACCTTCGACTTCCAACTGTGCCTGAAGAAATATGGCTATCTCAGGGTCAATATTGGGTAGAAGATAAGGGTGCTTGACTACCAGCGTCACACTGCAACCAAACCGGGCTAAAGTTTGAGCAATTTCAATGCTTTGGGGAATTCCGCCGATAATTACCCAATTTTTGGCTAATGTCCCTCGCTGTAAAGATTGCCAAATATTAGATAGGGTTAGGTAGCCAGTGCTTTGCAATCCCTCAATCTCTGGAATTTCTGGACATGAACCACTGGCTAGCAAATAGGTACGAGCGCGTAGTAGGCGATTATTAACGGCAAAAGTTAGTTGGGATGAAGATTGAAATTGACCACTGCCAACGATGATATCTACCCCCAGCGCGGCTAGGATGGTTGGGGAATGCTGTTCTTTGAGATTTGAGGCTACGCATTGAGAATACAGCATAGCTTCTTGCCATGCCATAGATATGTGGCATTCTTCTGAAGTACCAGTGTGTGTGGCATGAATACCAAAACTAGCAGCATCATTCAACTTCTGCGCCAATTTACCGATTTCGGTAAGAGCATGGTGATGAGTAAACCCGTAGTCTACTTTGGGTTCCACCAGGGCAACTGTGGCACGTAGTTGGGTTGCAGCAAGGGCAGCGTAGTATCCAGCAAGACTGCCGCCAATAATTACAACATCGTAGTCAACGGTCACTTGAATTAAGAGTTAGGAATTAAGAGTTAGGAATTAGAAATTAGGAATTAGGAATTAAAACCCTTCTTAAATTTATAACTCCTAACTTATAACTTATAACTCCTAACTCTCTTTTAACGCTGTTAGTAAGCGTTGGTTATCGGAGTTGGAACGTATAGCAACCCGGAAAAAGCGATCGCCTAGTTCTTTAAAACTAAGGCAATCGCGGATTAAAATCTGGTGATGCTTGAGTAATTGTTGCTGTAACTGCGAAGTAGACTCTTGGGACTTAACCAGTAAAAAGTTAGCAGCACTTACTTGGGGTTGCAATCCTGATATTTCAGCCAAACCCTGAAAGAGTTGGTTTCGTGCAGGTGGTAGCCATGCCCAGGTTTGCTGCTGAAACTCCGTATCCTGGAGTGCCGCAATTGCCGCCGCCGCCGCTAGCGTGTTTACGGGCCAGGGGTCACGCCATAGCTGCCATTTAGCTAGGCAGTCGGGGTGTGCGATCGCATATCCTAATCGCAGCCCAGGAAGACTGTAAAATTTGGTTAGCGATCGCAATACTACTAAATTCGCATATTCCTGTACCACCGGAATCAGGCTTTGTTCCTCATTGGGTGGCACAAAATCCATAAATGCTTCATCTACCACAACCAAAGCAAATTGCTCCAGATAGGGCAAAATAGAGTCCCGTGAAAAAATTTTTCCGGTTGGGTTGTGGGGATTATTCAGCAATAATCCTTTGTCGTTTGTCCTGTCTCCTGTGTCAAGAAATAATGACCAATGACCAGTGACCCTTCGGGTTCGCAGTTGCTCATGGGGGAAACCCCCATCGCCCTTGGCGTCTCCCCTTGGGAGAAGACCGCACTGGCTCACTAATGACAAAGGACACTCCAGCACATTAGCGTTGTACGCCCTCAGGGTTCGGTAGTAGTCGCCAAAGGCTGGAGTTATTAAAATTGTCGCGGCTAATTCAGCTAATTCCCTGCCTATGAGAGTGAGTAATTCTGCGGAGCCGTTACCCGGCAGAATCCACTCAGGAGGCAATTGATGGAAGTGACTGAGAGCTAGTCTCAGTTCACTATAGTTTGGGTCTGGATAGTGCTTAAGATTACCAATTTGGGACTGGATAGCAGCGATCGCGCTGTTTGGAGGCCCCAACGGGCTGATGCTAGCAGAAAAATCCAGAATAGCATCAGGGGGACAGCCAGCCAGTGCTGCTGCCCAGGCTAAATTTCCCCCGTGTGCAGGTTGCCGCATTAAAAAATGGTTCCCGAAGACAGAACCTATGCTTTTGGGGGTGCTACCTTTTCTCTAAACAGTTTTCCTGCCGAGAAGGCAGGAACCCTCGTCGCTGGAATTTCCATCTTTTCATTTGTTTTCGGGTTGCGACCTTCGCGGGCTTTACGTTCCCGTGATTCAAATGAGCCAAATCCTACCAACGTTACCTTATCACCAGAGGAAACCGCTTCAATAATCGTTTCCAAAGCGGCAGTTAAGACTGCATCCGCTTGTTTCTTGGTAACACTAGCTTTTTCAGCTACGGCATCAACTAATTCACCTTTGTTCATGTCAAACTCCTGAAGGTTTACTTGAGATTTTTTACGGATGCACCCTGATGCATCTGTACTGAAATCTCTGTTCGCAGAAATACAAAAATCATCCTTTGGGAGTATTTTTACTCAAAACGGCTGTACATCCCATCGGCTCGACTTTTCAATGAATCATTCTAAGGTGTTGTAGCCTGATGTGGATAGATGAAACCATTAATTTATATAGATTTCAGGATTTTTTGTAATTTTAGGGTAGTTGTTTCACTAAAAACTACCCCAAAAGTAGGAAAAAATACCTAGTAAATACCCCTATTGCCAATAAAACAGAGGAGTGGAGAGGTGGAAGATGGTCAGCGTTTGTTGGGATTAATTACCGTTGTTGAAGAGTTATTGCTGAGATTAACCAATTTTTATGGAAATCGAAGGCTCAGGTTACCGATTTCTCTAAAAAATCGGGGATTTTGATCACTTTTCACGTGATGTGGAAAAGCCAACGCGAAATTTAATTCCCTAGCAAGCTTCTCTAGCAGGAAAAAAGAAAAAATTAAAACCTCTCCCCTAGAAGGCTATCCATTAGCTACATCTTTCTTAACATTTATGATGGCGATCGCTATCATAAATTCTTTTCTGCGTTCGCGCAGCGTGTTGCAAGACGCTACGCGTAGCTTACTTCTTCATAGGGGTATGACCGAAGAGGCGGAGGGGCAGGGGGCAGGGGGAGCAATAGAAAGCCCCGAAGCCGTGAAGCGGAGCGGAACATGGGTATCAAGCCCCGTCTTTCTAAGACGTTCTTGATTGGTCGGAGTACAAGCTCCGTCCAATCCTCCCCCCTGCTCCCTGCTCCCCTGCCTCTTTTGACCTTTGAAGATTTTGCAGCGTGGCGACCCGAAGGCGGAAGGTACGATTATATGATGGTGTGATTGTTGAAATCGATGGTGAATACCAAGTTACTCAATTTATAGGCAGTAATCGCATCGTTTCGCCTACTTTCCCGGAATTGAATTTAACCGCCGAACAGATTTTTCAAGCTGGATGTCTACCAACGTAGCCACAACCCCAGTTGATGTTTTATCAGTATGTGATAACTAAAGTCCACACACAGAATCGGTTACCAAATTCTTTGTATATTGAGTACAAAACCAGGTAAAACATTTTCCCCGGAAATAGTTTGAGGAAATTCTAAAACTTCCACATCTTGTCCTGGACGATAAATTTCTACTTCCTGTTTTTTCGGTTGATCAACCAACCTAGACGACAAGCATTTTCGATATACTCTTGCATCTTGTTCTGAGTTTTTTTTAAGCTGTCGTTAGGCGAAAGTATCTCGATAACAAAATCAGGACATAAAGGAATAAATTTTTCTTTTTGTTCTTTAGTCAAAGCATCCCAACAAGATTTTTCCACCCAAGAAACATCTGGAGAACGGTCAGCCCCTGAAGGTAAAGTAAATCCAGTTGATGAATCAAAAACTTCGCCCAATTGATTTTGGTCGTTCCAGAACCATATTTGAGCGTTAATAGTAGAATTACTTTTTCCTGTTTCTCCTCCCGTAGGTGGCATTATAATCAACTCTCCTTGGGCATTGCGTTCTAATTTTAAATCGGGGTTTTCTTCACACAATTGATAAAATTGATCTCTTGTCAGTTTAATTACAGAATTGAGGTTTAATGTAAGTGCTGTCATAAAAGTATTTCCCGTTTTTGTCAGCTGACTGAGCTACAAACCTATATCTATTTTGTTCTACAGCACAATGAAATACTAACTTCCAGTATTCCGCTGCAACGCCTCAGCCGCTTATCTGCTCTGCACGGAGAATTCAGTGAACAAAAAGATCCCCGACTTCTTAAAGAAGTCGGGGATCTGAGCCTTTGCCAGAAGTGACTCACCTTGTCCATTATCCTTATTACCTGCCAGGAACCTTCAACCCTCGACGCTCAAGGATTTGCCGCACTTCTGGGCTGGGGGCGTAGTTATAGCCATAGGAGGAGTTCTCTGTGTCATCCATAATCTGAGGTGTGAGTAATACAATTACCTCATTACGCTGGTTCTGTCTGTTTGTACTTCTAAATAGCGAACCAATTAGTGGAAGATCACCCAAGATGGGAATTTTAGAGACAGTTGTCCGGTCTGCGTCTTGAATGATGCCTGAAAGAATTAGTGTTTGACCATCTCTCAAGCGAATCGAGCCAGAATTAAGAGAGCGCTCCGATACCAAGAATATTTGTTGGGTACCGCCTCCTCCAACGTTGATAGTAGCTGGAGCTTGGGGTGCTTTGACGACAGGAGCTACCGATAGAGAGACAAAACCGTTATCATCAATCCGCTCAACTTTGACAGCTAGGGTTAAACCTACTCGGTCTTTTTCAGCTGAAATAGTTTCTGTAGCAAGATTCGCATCGCGAACTATTTCCCTTTTAATATTGCCTACCACTTCCTGAGTCAGATTCACATTAGCGGTTTGACCTTCTTGGACAATTAAGGTCGGGTCTGTCAAAATCTTGGCGTTGCCATTTTGTACTTGAGCCTGCAAGCTAGCGAGAAGACGTTTAGGGAACTGGAATAAAGTTGGGAGAGCAAATGTATATTGATCAGGAGTTCCAGCGGTTGTGGCTGTTGCCGGAGTTCCTGGAGTAAACTCTGTAATACCTGGTTGTAGTGGATTACCTACATCAGCAGTAGCTGATGGTATATTGCCCTGAGAGTTAAAAAACCCATCACCCAAAAATGTTCCACCTGTAACGGGATTCTGGATAACTGGCGTACTAGTCACGCTGCTCGACGTTTCAGCTCTAGTAGCTGGTCTCGAACCGCCAAAATTTAGAGATGCTGCACCGCCATCATTTGTAAAGTAGTTATTACCAACCCCAAAGGAAAAGCTAGTGTTGTAGTCCTGGGTGTTCAAGAGGTTAACATCGATAATCTTGACATTGACTACTACTTGACGACGGCGGATATCAAGCTGAGTTAGTTGAGCCATGGCCATCTCAACTAGCCGCGGAGGGCCAATCAAAGTCAGGGAATTGGTGCGCTCATCTCCTAATGCCTGTAAACCTCTAAGTAATGGGTTAGAGTCTGTAAAATTAACGCGTTGAGTTTCAACTTTGGTTTCTGTAGTTGTCTGAGTTTGGGTGATAGGAGCAACTCCAGTACCCACGGGTACGGCATTAACACTGGTAACTTGTCGTTCGCGGCTGACGGCACTTTCTGCTCCCAAGCCGACCAAAAAGTTCAAGGCGACTCCCACTGTCACCTGATTGAGTCGCAGGCTACGCATAACCATGTCACGGGTGGAATTAGGTAGTTTAGGCCCAACAAAAACCGTGCGATTACTGCGATTCGCTTCTAAACCACTCAAGCGTAAGACGTAGTTAAACACATCTTGCACTGGCTCATTTTCTATATCTAACGAGATTGTTTGAGAAACTGCTGGTGCATTAGCAGCACCACCTTGCTGACCTCCAGCAGCTTGCTCGCCTCCGATATAAGCCAGGTTCAAACTAGCAGCACGGGCAAGTAGTGACAAAACCTCACGCACCGGTGCATCTCGCAATACTAAACGGGGTACACGTTCCTGAGTTCCTAAGTCAATGGTGCTAGGAGAAGCATCAGTATTAGAGATGGCAATATCTCCCACTGGTGGCGCGACAGCTCTAGGTAAGAAAGGTGGAGCCTGACTCACCGGTTGACCTGGCCCAGCTGCTTGTGCAGGTTGTCCGTCAATGGTGACTTCCGGGTTAGGAACAAGAACATCTGGCTTCTGACCCGGTTGGGCTGGAGTAGTAACAGGCGGTGCTGTGGATGTTGGCGCTGCTGGTGTTGGTGCTGATGCTGTAGTGCCTGTGGATGGGCTAAAGCTGAGTGTAATTCCATTTTGCGATCGCACCACGGGTTGACTCTCAGGTGTATTATTACTACCAGTTACGGTCACCCGAATACTATTGGCATCAAGCTGATTAATCTCAACGGAGGCAATTCCTGGTGCTGGGCTATCTTGACGAAAACTATTGCCTTGTGGTAATCGTAATTGAGTATTGATAATATCTGCGACTAAAGTCTTGCCTCTTTTTGTAGTGAAAACTTGGGGGCGCGACCCTGAAGAAGTTTTCAAAGCAACGCTAATTCCACCATTAACTGGATTTAACTGTACGTTAGTAACTTGACTAATTTGTGCCCAAACTGGTTGAGCTGCCAAAAATACAAAAGCGGCAGTACCCAATATAAAACTATTACCGTGAAGCTGTTTCACAGTTCATTCCTCACCTTATAAAACCTTGTTTACAAACAATTTTGAGTAGGCGAATAAAATTCGCCCTGGCTCTAAGTTTACTTAACGCTAAATCGGCGCTTAGAAACCGCCCTGGCTCTAAGTTAACTACTTTTTCGGGGCATTTTTAGCCGCCGCCGCCGCCGCTACTTCTTCTGCACTAAGTGGCATCAATACCTGTAACTGGAATGAAGTATTGATCGCTGCTGGCCCTACCTGAACCGGCGTTTTATCTAATGGCGATCTTGACTCTACTGGAGCCAAAGTTGCTTGATAATCTTTAACTATTAACAAAGGCTGTAAACGCTCAATGTTACGCATTATCGATTGTGTTTGCTCATAAGTTCCTGTAATTTCGGCATTGATACTGCTGCGTTGCAGTTTACCGTCAACCTGTAGTCCTAGAGTTCCATCGATAATCGGTTCTGGTTTGGCGGAAACTGGCACAAATTTCTTCAGTTTGGCTCTCACTGCATTAATAGAAGTTGGAGTACTGCCAGAGTCAATTAATCGGTTCAGATCCAACAGCAATGTATCCAAGGTTTTTTCGTTAGCAAATAAACCCAAAACCTGAACTTTTTGCTGTTTTGCCTGTGCTAGCTCGTCTTTAACTTTGGCAATCTGTTTGATACTGGCTTTTTTTTGCTCAATTTGCCCTTGCAGTTCAGAGCTTTTGGCTTGCTGCTGCTGATAGCTTTCCCAAGCTGGCATCAGCAGGTTTAAAAATATATAACCTGCTCCCGCTAAACCAATCACCCCTACCAAGATCCCAATAATTTTTGGTGTGAAAGCAATACCAAATACCACGGGGTAGGCTGGCGTTTCCGAATCGAATTCCCCACCATGTTCGGCAAAATTTAAATCATCACTCAGCGTCATTTTGAAATGACTCCTGTTTGTTGCATACTACGAATTCGAGTTACTAACCCCACTGTGCCTTTTTTTTCCAACTCCCGGATTAATTCCGACGCTGGAACATCGTTCATACTCGATTGAATAGTGTATTTAACTACTTGGGGCGGCTTAATTATTACAGCATTAGTAGGTTGACCCAAACCTGGAGTTAAGGGAGCATCTACTAACGTTGCCGTCAGAATTCTGCTTTCTGAGGACTTCAAGAACTGAGACTGTTGTAAACTCAATAAGAAATCATTGACATCGTTAAAAGAACGAGCCAATCCGGTAATTTCTAATCCCCCAGCGGGATTGCCTGCTGGCTTCCCTTCCACTGCCGCAATGGGTGGGATTTGCTTGATGTTTTCGATTTGCACTGTCGCTGGGATGCGATCGCGCAAATCTTGCAGCATTGCTGACCAAGGTCGAATCTGGTCAAATACGGTGACTAAAGCTTGGGTTTCCCCTTTAATTGCATTCGTCTCGGCTTTGATTTTATTCAGATTTCCTATTTCTGTATCTAATCTCTTGCTTTCTTGGTCTAGTTGTGCTATTGTCCCCTCTAATTCAACAATCTTTCCTTGTAACAACCACCAACCAACTCCCAATAAAGCTGGAAGACCTACACCTAGTGCAACTCCCACATAGACTGGTGTCATATTCCCCGTAGGCAGGTTTAGAGATATGCCTCCCTTTCTCTCAGGCTTTTTCTGGTATGCTGGGCGGTCTTTAAGAAAGTTAACATCTAGGCTGTACATTTTGTTACACCTCCCGCATTCCTAGACCTAGTACGATCGCCAAACCAGAGCGTTGTACCTGTGGATATTTATCAGTGTCAACTTCCAAAGACAAAGACCCTATTGGATCTATTTGGGTAGTTGGCAAGCTCAATCGTTGCGTAAAGAATTCATCTAGCTGTTGGAGTCCACCTCCTGGGCCAGCTAATATAATCTGTGCTACCTCCAAATTTTCACTTTGATTGAGGTAAAAATCGATGGAACGGCGCAGTTCATCTGTAAGTTCTCCCAACACTCTTAATATGGCTGCCATACCAGGATCGAGTTCGGTGACACCAGTTTTGCCGCCGTCTATGGGAGTTGGCGGAATAACCATTCCATGTAACAGTTCCATATCTCGTGATGTGGGTAAGCTCATTGCCCTTGCTAAGGCAGTTTGCATTTGATAAGTCCCGATTGGGACTGTGCGCGAAAATTGCGGCACTCCGTTAACGATGATGGCAATTTCTGTACTGTCAAACTCTATATCAACTAGTACTGCTGCTTCTTGTGGCCCAAATTGCCGCAGTTGCTCCCGAATAGTCCGAATCAGAGCAAAACTGTTAATTTCTAAAACATCAATTTGTAATCCTGCCTGCTCGAATGTACTTATATAGGTATCCGTTATCTCCTTGCGGGTGGCAACTAGGAGTACGTGTACTTTTTCAATACCATCTTCATCTACAAAGTACCCAAGTTTCTGATAATCTACATCAGCTTCTTCACGAGGATAGGGTAAATATAAACCTGCTTCATGGTTGAGCACCATTTCTCGCAGTTCTTTATCATCTAACTCTGCTGGCACTGGTATGATCCGAACGATGGAATCTCGCCCTGGTACACCAGTGGCAACGCGAGAAGTTTTGATTTTGCTCTCAGCTAGCGCCTGCTGAATTAATTGCGCCATTGCTGCGGGGTCGGTGATTTGACCATCAGTAACTATGCCTTCGGGAACTGCTACCGATGTAAAGGTTTCTAGTTTCAAGCCTTGACGCTGCTTGCGTAGCTGAACTACATTTACCCGTTCGGGAGCAAGTTCAATGCCGACCCCTTTATTCGATTTGCCAAACAGACTATTGAAGCTTTTTACCACATTTGTGCCCGCTGGACTGCTAAATTGAAAATTTAAATGATACTAAGAAATGGACTTGGTGCTAAGTAATTTATTTAGCCTATAATCTCGACAATTCTGATCTAAGCTTTTCACACTGAGCAAGCGTAAAAATACTGGGAAAATGATTCAATTGCGAAAATTTAAACAACTTGTTGCTTTTACACTGCTGGGATTATTAACCAGTTGGATTGTAAGTTGCAGCACAAGTAATGTTGGTACAGGTACAAAACAGGCTAGTTCAGGAACGGCAACTGTTGAGTTTTGGACGATGCAACTCCAACCTCAATTTACCGACTACTTCAAAAGCCTAATTGCAAATTTTGAATTGCAAAATCCAGGTATAAAGATTAACTGGGTAGATATACCTTGGGCGGCGATGGAGAACAAAATTTTAACAGCTGTCTCAGCGAAAACGCCACCTGATGTAGTTAACCTCAATCCGGGTTTTGCTTCCCAACTTGCCGGACGAAATGCCTGGTTAGATTTAGATGCGAAAGTCCCAAACGATGTACGTTCCTCCTATCTACCGAATATCTGGAAAGCAAGTACGCTTAATGGCAAGAGTTTTGGGATTCCCTGGTATCTCACCACAAGGTTAACCATTTATAACACTGATTTATTAAAACAGGCAGGTATCAATAAAACACCTGCAACCTACGCAGAATTGGCACAAGCAGCCCAACAAATTAAAGATAAGACTGGCAAGTATGCCTTTTTTGTGACTTTCGTACCGCAAGATTCCGGTGAAGTGTTGGAATCTTTCGTGCAAATGGGTGTCACCTTAGTAGATGCTGAGGGAAAAGCAGCGTTTAATTCAGCACAAGGTAAGGCAGCGTTTCAGTATTGGGTAGACTTGTATAAAAAAGGTTTGCTTCCTAAAGAAGCTTTGACGCAAGGACATCGCCATGCGATCGATTTATACCAATCTGGAGAGACTGCGTTTCTAGCTTCTGGGCCAGAGTTTCTGAAAACGATCGCAAATAATGCCCCGAAAATTGCTCAAGCTTCGGGAATAGCACCTCAACTCACTGGTGACACAGGCAAGAAAAATGTTGCGGTGATGAACATAGTTATTCCCCGCGATAGCAAACAACCAGACGGCGCTGTGAAATTTGCCTTATTTGTCACCAATGACGAAAATCAGTTAGCCTTTGCTAAAGCTGCAAATGTCCTACCTTCTACAATCAAAGCATTGTCTGATAGTTACTTTAAAGATGTTCCAGCTAATGCTTCAACAATAGAAAAAGCGCGAGTTATCACCGCCCAACAACTGCAACAAGCAGAAATATTAACTCCGACTTTGAAGGATTTCAAAAAACTCCAAAAGGCGGTTTACGAGAACTTGCAAGCAGCAATGTTAAACCAGAAGACTGTAGATAAAGCCGTAGAGGATGCGGCGCAAGAGTGGAACAATAGATAAATTTTGTAATTCGTAATTCGTAATTCGTAATTCGTAATTATGATTTACGAATTATATTAGTGGGTGATAAAAAATCGCCTACTAAATAAAGGGAACCACATAAAACGATTAAATCGTCTGTGGTTGCGGTTGAGGTTACGGCTTCCAATGCTGTGAATAAATCTGGATGGATTTGGCGATCGCTTAATTCTGGGCAGAGGCTGTAAGCTAGATTTGCTAAGTAGTCTAGATCAGCGGAAGTTCTACCGGGCCAAGATTCTACTGGTATTGGTACTAAAAAAAGGCGATCGCCTGGCCGCAACAGGGCGGCAAAAATATCAGCATGATCTTTGTCAGAAAACATTCCGATAACCCAATTGACTGGCTTGTGGTTCACTGCGTCTAAGCTATCGACATACTGGCGGAGAACTTGGGCTGCGGCGGTATTATGAGCACCATCAAGTAATAATTTATGGTTATTCCAGGTAGCCCATTGCATCCGCCCTGGCCATTTAGTTTTTGCCATGCCGTTAGTTATGGCTTCTTCAGAAATCTGCCAACCCTGTTGTTGGAGAATTTCTAAAGCAGCTAAAGCCAAAGCTGAATTAGTTAATTGAATCTGTCCCGCTAACGGTAACTGGTATTTAATTAATTTAGAATTTTCGATAGTTTGATATTCTGCCCATCCAGAGGCTATTTCACGGGCGGGTTGAGGTGTAAAAATCGGGCATTGTAATTCTAAGGCACGCGATCGCACAACTTCTTCTGCATCTAGTGGCAATCCTCCAACCACAACGGGACATCCAGGTTTGAGAATACCTGCTTTTTCTCCAGCAATGTCAGCGACGGTGGGGCCAAGTTGCTGCCAGTGTTCCCGGCTGATAGAAGTGATAATTGTAACCAAGGGTTTCAAACAGACATTGGTAGCATCTAAGCGCCCTCCTAGTCCGACTTCTACCACAGCCACATCGACTTGCTGCTGGGCAAAATATAACCAAGCAGCCGCCGTAATTACTTCAAACTGAGTTGCAGATTCGTCATCAGCACGAATAGCAGCTTGGACTTTTTCTAATAATTGGCTCAATTCCTCAGAGGAAATTGGCTGTTCATTCAGACAAATACGTTCCGTCCAATCGACTAAATGGGGGGAAGTATAGCGTCCTGTCCGATAACCAGCCTCAGTGAGTACTGAGGAAAGATAGGCACATACTGAACCTTTGCCATTGGTGCCAGCAACATGAATTATCGGGACTTGGTGATGAGGATTGCCCAGATTTGCCAATAAATTGACAATGCGATCAAGTCCTAGATGGACACCAAAACGTTGCAGGGGTTGTATTACAGAATCGATATCCAAGGAAGGGGAGATTGGGGAGTGAGGGAATGAGGGAGATGATGGGGACAAGGAGAATAACCAATGCTCAATGCCCCATGCCCACTAATTGATATCAATAAAACCGACTGCCTCTGTGAAGAGAGACAGCCGATTGAAGATCGATGATATTGAGCCGTATTTTAAGCTTCTCTATCCAAAAAGCCTTGAATTTGTCTTAAAGCCGCAGCGCCAATATTAAACACTGCCCAGCTAGCGGCAATGGCAACTGGTGCTAAAACGATCGCTATACGGTAATCGATATCCATATCTAGAACCCCTCTTTTAAGTAGAAATTAAAGTTTTGTCAACTGCTCTCATTTTTATTTTTAGCTGAAGTGGGCAATTTTTCCAACTAGATATGTAAAGAATGTTTAAATTATGGGGCATTGGGCATTAGTTATTTCTTCCCTGCCCCTCTGCGCCCCTGCTCCCTCATCTTCCCCATCTCCCCACTCCCTAAGGCTTCTTAAAGCCGAGATCAGTACCCTTACCAGCATGAACTAAAGCTAACTTTTGGTAACGTTTAGCGTGTTCAATAAGTTCTGCGGCTTGAGCCTCTGTTACTTGCCGCAACACTTTGCCAGGAATGCCCACAACTAGGGACAAAGGAGGTACATCTTTGGTTACGACTGCACCAGCACCGATAATGCTACCAGCGCCCACTCGTACCCCGTCTAAAATCACTGCGCCAATGCCAATCAAACTTCCACGCTCAACGTAAGCGGAATGTACCACAGCGCGATGCCCTACGGTCACATGATCTTCTAAAATTGTCGGAAACCCAGGATCTCCATGTAAAATTGCACCATCCTGAATATTTGTGCATTCGCCAATTTCAATCCGTTCTACATCTCCCCTAACCACTGCTCCATACCAAATGCTTACCCCTGCTGCTATATTTACCGAACCCATAACAACAGCATTGGCTGCGATGAAGGTAGCTTGAGAAAAATCAGGAGATGTCCAGTAAGAAGCGGTAGACACGATAGAATATTAATATGGTACCCAGGAACACTGGAGAAAATCCAACCTTTGAGGCTGGTTGAACAACCAGGATATCACACCGTTAAGCCTCTATGGTGAGGAAAACACTAGTGAGCAATGTTGCTGCCGCAACTCCGTGTCTATGCCGCAGTGAGCAAGTAACCCAAAGTAGTGGAGCCGAAGTGTATAATCCAATGCACTAGTGCTGGTGAAGACAAAATTATGTTTGTACGCACTTCATGATGAATCCAGGCTTGCAGTACCCGATGTTTGGGCCGGAAATACAGTGTCCCCACTGTCGCCAGACTATTCCGGCGCTGACACTAACAGATACCTATTTGTGTTCGCGTCATGGCGCTTTTGAAGCTAATCCTAAAAATGGAGAGTTAATCCATTTGCAATCGGGGCGTCATTGGCGGAGGTGGAATAATGAATGGTATAGACAGCATACTCATCCCGATGGTATTCGGTTTGAAATTCACGAAGCATTAGATAAGCTCTATACCCAAGGCTATCGAGCAACAAGAGTGATTATTGCTCGACGCTATCAGGAATTGATGAGTGGCTATTTAGAACGCAGCACCCCTTGGCGTTCTGGACAACCAGAAGCCACTGCTGCGCGTTTATACGGCTTACCCGTGGAGTTTAGCCCCGATAGCTCAGAAGATCCCTGTTGGGAAGTGATCAATTTTGACTTGGAAAAAGAGCCTGGCGTCCCTGTGCGCTACCCTTATTTCAGGTTGTTTGAGTAATGGTAATTAGTCATTGGTCATTTGACTAATGACTAATGACTCATGACTAATGACTAATTATGCACCACGCTTCTATTCGGACTGCGAATATTCATCGAGCGATCGCTTTCTACGAACATTTAGGGTTTACAATTTCGGAACGCTTTACTACGGGCTACACCCTAGCTTGCTGGATGGAAGGATTGGGCGGCAGAATTGAACTAATCCAAATTCCCGAACCAAAACCAGCGCCAGATGCGTTTGCTGATGAGCATTATGTGGGGTATTATCATCTTTCGTTCGATCTGACTGAAATTACACCAGATTTACCTAGTTGGTTGACAAATTTACAAAAACGTGTTCTGTTAGCTGCCGGGAATCAACCCGGAGAATTACAACCGTTGAAGGTACTTTTAGAACCGACACAACAGCAAATAGGCGATCGCATTTACGAAGTGGCTTTCATCGCCGATACCGATGGTTTACCTCTGGAATTCATTCGAGTTTTACCAAAAAACCCATAATTTAGCTTTTTTATTACCTTTATTGCTAATATATTATTTTTCTGTATTGTTACCGAGATAACAGATTTTTTTGCGATATTAAACTGTGGTCACTCTCCAACATAACTATGTAACTTAATTTACAGATATACTTGCTAAATACATGTATGGATTTTCTAGATTTTATAAATATCCCTTGCCATTATTATTTTTAAGCTTATGGCTAGTAGCGGTTTTTTTGTTAAGCGATCAACCTGCTCATAGCCAACATCCAGCCATATCTAATAAAGAAAAATACCAGTCAACCTTGCTAACAAAAAGAATAATGCCCTCAACACTGACACTAAATGTCCGTAAGACAGTGCTGGAAAATGGTCTAACTATCCTTACAAAGGAAGTACATACTGCACCAGTGGTGACGGTGCAGGTGTGGTACAAGGTTGGCTCACGTAATGAAGAACCGGGCGTGAATGGCATTGCCCATCAGTTGGAACACATGATGTTTAAAGGTACAAAAAATCGTCCGATTCAATTTGGTCGTTTGTTTAGTGCTTTAGGTAGTGATTCCAATGCTTTCACCAGCTATGACCAAACTGCATATTACGGTACTGTGGAACGAAACAAGCTAAAAGCGCTCTTAGTGCTGGAAGCAGACAGAATGCAAAATTCCCAGATTGAGCCAGAACAACTGGCGAGTGAAAAGCGGGTAGTAATTTCCGAGTTGCAGGGTTACGAAAATAGTCCAGAATATCGCCTCAACCGTGCCGTCATGCAAGCGGTGTTTCCCAATCATGCTTATGGGTTGCCTGTAGGTGGAACCAAAGCTGATGTCGAGAAATTTGAAGTTGAGCAGGTAGAAAAATATTACCGCAATTTTTACAGTCCCGATAATGCCGTTTTAGTAATTGTTGGAGATTTTCAAACTGCAAATACCCTGGAAATAGTTAAAGAGGTATTTGGTAAATTACCCAGGAGGCAGGGGGCAGGAGTTATTTCTTCCTCATCTCCATCACTCAGCACTCGTTACTCAGCACGGGCTAAACGCCCCGCTACCGCTAACAGCACTCCCATAATATTGCGAGAAGCGGGAGCAGGGCGGCTGTTGCAGGCGGTTTACCCACTACCGGATGCAAATCAACCGGATGTGCCTGCGCTGGATGTAATGGATTACATCTTGACAGAGGGACGGAATTCTAGACTTTATCAGGCATTGGTGGAATCAGGTTTAGCTAGTGAATTAACAGCATCAGTTACCAGTCTGCGAGAATCTGGCTGGTATGAGGTGTTGGTGATGGCTGGTTCTAAACAAGATTTGAAAAAAATTGACTCAGTGTTGAGTAGTGTGATCGCCAATGTAGCAGAAAAAGGCGTGACATCTGAGGAAGTTGAACGAGCTAAAACCCAATTAACAGCAGATGTAATTTTGAGTAACCGTGATATCACTTCTCAAGGAATGCAATTGGGCAATGATGAGACCACTGCTGGTGATTATCGCTACACAGACCGTTATTTGGCTGCTGTCCGTCTGGTGAAGCCGACGGATGTCGTTGCTGTCATTAACAAATACCTTACCAAAGAAGCCAGGAAAGTAGGCTTTTTTGAACCAACCCAGAAGCTGATAACAGAGGTTATTGATAAACCAGACTCAGCCCAAACTACAGAGAATTTTTCTCCTGGCGCACCTGTGCTTCCTTCTGAGGTGGGGAAGTACTTACCGCCTGTGGATTTGGCTACAGATGCGATTGCACAAGTATTACCACAGGAATTTAAATTTACCAACGGACTGCGGATCTTACTGTTACCAGATCATAGTACTCCCACCGTTACCTTGAGCGGTCACATTCAAGCCGGAAAGGAATTTGATCCAGATAATCAAGCTGGGCTGGCTGCTTTTGTGGCAGAGAATTTGCTAAATGGCACTAAGAGCAAGAATGTCTTAACTATTGCCAAAGCTTTGGCAGAACGAGGGGCGAGTTTAGACTTTGAAGCCTACCGCGAAGGTGTGCGAATTGAGGGTGATAGTTTAGCAGAGGATTTGCCGATACTCCTTGAGATATTGGCTGATGTTGTGAAAAATAGTACCTTTCCAGTCAAAGAATTGGAATTGCATCGCCAACAAACTTTAACTGATTTGCAGCTGCAATTAGATGAACCATCAGAAGTAGCTAGAAGAGTATTTGTTCAGTCAATTTACCCGAAAAAACATCCCTTACACACCTTTCCCACAGAGGAGAGTTTACAGCAGATTCAGCGCCAAGATGTGATTGATTTCAAAGCTAAACATTATCGTCCAGATACGACAGTGCTTGCGCTGGTGGGAGATTTTGATCTGGACAAAGTGCGATCGCTCATTAAAAATGAGTTTGGTAACTGGGAAGTTAGCGGCCAAGCACCCACATTAAAATATCCCACAGTGCCAATGCCGGAGAAAATAGTCAGTGTCAACCCAGTTTTACCAGGTAAAGCCCAAGCCGTTACATATATGGGTTACACAGGCATTAACCGTTATGATTTTCGGTTTCACGCAGCCTTAGTATTGAACCAGATTTTGGGAGGCGATACCCTATCTAGTAGACTGGGTGCAGAAGTGCGCGATCGCCAAGGTTTGAGCTATGGAATTTATAGTTCCTTCCAAGCCGGGAAGAATGCAGGCACATTTTTGATAGAAATGCAAACTAGTCCTGAAGATAGCAGTAAAGCGATCGCTAGTACCCGCCAGATGCTACAGCAAATCCATCAACAAGGTGTCACTGCACTGGAAGTAGAAACAGCTAAACGCACCCTCGTCAGCAACTACAACGTTTTGCTGGCAAACCCAGAGGAATTAACACATAGAATTCTGATGAATGAGGTGTATGAACTCGACAAATTAGAATTGTACTCCTTCACTCAAAAAATCCAAAAAGTCACTCTTGAGCAAGTTAATAAAGCGGCTCGTGAGTTACTCCGCCCAGATCAAATCGTAGTCGTTACTGCTGGGCCATCTGTGTTAGCAGAGAAAAGCATTAGGTAGAGATGGGCACTGGGCATGGATAATATAAAGAATGGGTAAACTCAGAACTTGCACCAGTCCCAACAACTGCCTCAGAATGAATTCTGAGGCTAGTCTTCTAAAGAAGAGTGAATAAGGATTGGAGTCCACTTGAGTGGATTTGCGCTATGAGCCAGAGAATAAATTCTCTGGCGGGAAGTGGGCAGGTGCAAGATATAAAGTAGTTTTTCCCGCTACCTATTAATTGTTCCTGCTCATCAGCATTGCCTTTTGAGAACTACCAATGAAAACTTACAACCATTTATACCAAATTGTAATTACATTGCTTGCTTTTCCAACTACTGTTTGGCGGCAAATATTACGGCGGAACTACGTGATATTAACGTTGCTCCTAGCTCTAAATTTCATTGCTGCGACTCCAGCAATGGCAGCAAATTTGTCTGACGATTTGCTCAAGCAACCAGCCACAGAAATTAGAGTTAGCTTGGGTAATTCGGCTAACGAACTCAAATTTGAGCCAAATCATTTGGAATTCGAGGCCGGCAAACGCTATCAACTAAAGCTTACCAATCCCAGCCAACTGAAGCACTATTTTACTGCTAAAGATTTTGCCGATGGTATCTGGACACAAAAAGTTGAAGCAGGCAAAGTAGAAATTAAAGGAGCCATTCACGAACTGGAACTCAAGCCTGGTGCTGAGGCAGAATGGGTATTTGTGCCCCTGAAATCTGGCACTTATGGCTTGCGTTGTCCAATACCAGGACATACGGAAGCAGGCATGACTGGAGAGATTGCCATCAAGAATTAAAAATTATTCGACTCAGTATTTAGCAGCGATCTAATGTTTAAATTAAAGTTAATTGAGCTAAATACCATAGTGTGCAGTGGAAAATAAGTTAGGGCAATTTAGATTGAAGTCCAACACATTAAAAGTAGGCAATGTGTTATTATATATACGTTAGCGGCTAAACTGGAAGAATCCCTATTTGGGATTAAAATAACTTAAATTATAGATATTATTTCTCAAGTAATCTAGAGAAAGCATTAATACTTCAGCGCTAGAGCCACCAGTAATTATTAATTTCCCATGAACATTTTCAGTAACTTACTTTCTCAAGCGACTCAGCCTGCACCTGCGAAAAAGCAACGCCGAGGAATTGAAATCAAATCGCCGCGTGAAATTGAAATCATGCGGCAATCAGCGACAATTGTAGCAACTGTTCTAAAAGAAATTTCCGAGTTAGTAAAGCCAGGAATGACAACGGCTGATTTGGATGTTTATGCAGAAAAACGCATCCGCGAAATGGGTGCAACGCCTAGTTTTAAAGGATATCACGGTTTTCCTGGTTCTATCTGCTCTAGCATTAATAATGAAGCAGTGCATGGTATTCCTAGTCCCAAGAAAGTGATTCGTGTGGGGGATGTATTAAAAGTAGATACGGGCGCTTATTACCAAGGCTTTCATGGTGATTCTTGCATTTCAATTGCTGTCGGTGAAGTGACGCAAGAAGCTGCTAAATTAATTCGCGTAGCAGAAGAAGCTTTATATAAAGGCATTGAACAAGTAAAGGCTGGTGTATACCTGCTTGACCTAGCTGGAGCAATTGAGGATTATGTTAAATCTAACGGCTTTAGTATAGTCGAAGAATTTACAGGACACGGTGTTGGTCGTAATCTGCACGAAGAACCTTCAGTATTCAACTATCGTACCCGTGAGATGCCAAATGTTAAACTCCGTGCGGGAATGACGCTGGCAATTGAGCCAATTTTAAATGCAGGTTCTAGACACACCCGGACATTATCTGACCGTTGGACAGCAGTCACTGTGGATAATTCTTTGTCGGCTCAATTTGAGCATACAGTGTTGGTAACAGAGACCGGTTATGAGATTTTAACTGACCGTTCTAAGCTGTAATTATTAGTTGTAATTATCTGTTGTTAAGAGAGGTGAAGCGTCAAAAAAGGGCGATTTGCCTCTTTATTTTTTTACAAAAATCGAAAGGCTCGGATTCGTAACTTATTAGAGAAATTAGAAATCTTGTAATTGTTTTTAGTTCTGGATTATTTGCCTGATAGCCGCATAGTTAGTTTTATAAATCACAAGTGTTTCTTTAGCTTGTATAGAGACAGAAGTTTTCTCTGGAATCGCTTCTAACAACTTGATTGCCTGTTGCCATTTGTCTTGTGCTTGCTGCCAAACTAGTAGCGGATGAGGTGGATTTTGGACAAATAAATTAGCTTCAATTGCTAACTTTTGGGCTGATTCTAAGTTGGCTAAGGCTTTCTTTTCAATTAAGACTCTTTGATTGATAGATTTATAGTTAATCCGATAGTAAGCCGATTTCTTCTTTGCTCGGTCATAAACTGATGTTTCAACAGGAATGCTATCTAATAATTTTATTGCCTGATGCCATTTAGTTTCTGCTTGTTGCCATACCTTTAAAAAATGCGGTGGATTTTGAACCAGAGAAGCAGCTTCCATTCCGAGCTTTTGAGCAGATTTAAAGTTAGTAATGGCACTTCTTTCTTGAGTTAAACTTAGACTCATCTGCTGCGATTGTAGACTTTGCTCTTTAATTTTCCAACCAGCAAAACCTAAGATTAATAAACTTGAGGCTATGAGTAAAGCTAAACGTACTATTTTTTGTGTGGAAAACTTTGGTACTATTTCTACATGCTGGCTAATAATTGGTTCTTTACTACTTTCGTGCTTAATCTTTTTCAGGGCTTGTTCTGCCTGTTCTTTTAAAGTATCACCCTGGATAATTAAAGTTGCAATTTGTTCTTGGAAAAAATCACACTCATTAAGAATATCTGTCAATTCTTGGAATTTGCCATCACTAGATATAATTAATTCGTGATCATCATCTAACCACTCTAAGGCAAAGCCAGATTTACCACAAAAAGCAGACACACCTAATAAAATGTTTAATAAATTATGACTATTTTTAATAGTATCAAAAATATAATTTAACTTTTGTTTTAACTGGAACAATTCATTTTGAGAATTGCTAATTTTTTGAATTTGCCGTTCTAAAACTTGAGAATTTTCAAAGACTAAGTTAATTTTTAAGCTTTCAGCAATAACTTGAAATTGGGCGCAGATGCTGAGATGATTATTATCAGAATTTAATTGATTTACCAACTGAACATCACTGAGAATATCAGCAGCTATTGCCTGCAAAAAATAACCCCATTCAATCCATACATCGATTTTTGATTTTAAATCAGCTAAAGAAATTTTAGTTTTTGAGTTGCCAAACTTATCTGCTATGGCTGGATCTACTAATCCAACAGGTATCAAGAAACTAGGGATTGTAGCTATTCGAGGAAGTGTAGCGATCGCAGAATTTTTGATATTCTCAAATCCCAATTCCTGAACAATTATTTTTTTAGTATTTCGTAGTTGTTCCTGAGCATTATTGGTCAGGATAATTTGTTCCATGATTTCATTAGAATCGCCAATATTCAGTTTTAGACTCTGAATTAGTGTTGGCAATTCACTAACAAGTATTTCTAGGTTAGCCATAAATACCCCTTAGGGATTTGTCGAAAGTTTATGCGAAACAATTAAAATGGCTTGAGTAAGAACGTAAACACGCCTGTTGCATCTGAGCATCCTAGTTGAGTGACAAATCTCAGGAGCTATAAAATGTATAGTTCCCGGAAATCCTGCTAAAGTAACAATTTCACATTTCAAATCCCACAAAAAGACAAAATTACCCATTCACTGACGTATGAATGAAGTTGATTTAGCATTTACCCCAGCACTAGAGTTGGCACAATTAATCCGTCGCCGGGAAGTATCACCACTAGAGTTGGTGGAAATATATTTAGAACGGATTGGGCAGTTAAATCCCCAATTAGGAAGTTATTTTACGGTGACGGCAGAACTAGCGATCGCAGATGCCAAAGCCAAAACAGAATTATTGACAACTACCTCAGAACTACCGCCATTTTTTGGGGTGCCAATTTCCATTAAAGACCTCAATGCTGTAGCGGGTGTTACCTGTACTTATGGAAATCCAGCATTACTTAACAATATCTCTAACTATGATGATGGCGTTGTGGCAAGGATTAAACAAGCTGGGTTTACTATTCTCGGTAAAACAGCCACTTCCGAATTAGGTTCATTACCATACAGCGAACCTACGGGTTTTCCCCCAGCCAGAAATCCGTGGAATTTAGAATACACCCCTGGCGGTTCCAGTGGTGGCGCAGCGGCGGCGGTAGCAGCAGGATTGTGTGCGATCGCTCAAGGTTCTGATGGCGGTGGTTCGATTCGGGGGCCTGCGGCTTGTTGTGGTTTGGTGGGACTCAAACCATCAAGAGGCAGGGTGAGTAAAGCACCCGTAGGCGAACGCCTTGCTGGAATTGCCGCCAACGGTCCGATCGCCCGCACCGTGGCTGATGCTGCTGCCCTTTTAGATACTATATCTGGCTATGTCACAGGCGATCCTTACTGGTTGCCTGATCCTGAACCATCATTTCTCGCCGCCACTCAGACAAAACTCGGTGCATTGCGAATTGCCTTTGACACTACTATTTCTCCTTTGGGAGAAGCTGATGCCAACTGTCAGCAAGGTGTCCGCCAAACAGTTGAGTTATTAGAACAACTCGGACACAAAGTTGAACATAAATCTCCAGATTTTAGTGGTTTAGTTGAACCATTTCAAATCGTTTGGCAAGCTGGGGTAGCTGCTTCGGGACTTCCTGTTGAAGTTATGCAGCCATTGAATCGCTGGCTATTTGCACGCACAGGTTCTGTTGCTGAGTATCTTCAAGCAGTTTCCCAAATGCAGATAGTGGCACGGCAGATTGTGGCGTTTTTCGATACCGTGGATGTGCTGGTATTGCCAGTTTATCTACATTCACCCATCCTGGTTGGGGAATGGGCTTCCCTGAATCCAGAAGAGACATTCCAAAATATTATTCAATGGGTTGCCCCTTGTCCACCTGCGAATGCAACTGGACAACCCGCGATCGCAATCCCTGTAGGCTTTGATAGTAAGGGTTTACCCATCAGTGTGCAGCTAATTGGTAAACCTGCCGCTGAAGCCACACTCATCAGCCTAGCAGCCCAATTAGAAGCGGCTAACCCTTGGATTCATCATCGTCCAGCCTTTGCAATATAAGGCTAATCATGCAAGCATCCCTGGAACAACTTTCGCAAATTATTGTATTTGCAGGTTTAGAAACAGCAGAGAAGATAAGTTTGCAACCTTACACTCAGGTGCAACGCCATAGCAAAGGAGAGATTATTTTGCATGAGGGTGATCGCTTACCAGCTAAACTCTATGCTGTTGTCAGTGGATCAATTCAAGTTACCAAAACAGCAACAACGGGGAAAGAAACAATTTTACGCGCCCTAGCTGCTGGAGAAATTTTTGCGGCTCCTGCTTTGTTAGGAAATGGAATTTCTCCGGCAACTGTCACTGCTGAGTCTGATTGCGAGATTCTCACTGTAGAGCGAGATGCTTTATTAAAAGCAATTGGGCAAAATCCTGAAATCGCGTTACGAATGCTGATGGTTTTTAACAGTCGAATTCAGCAATTGCATGAAACAGTTCACGGATTAGTTTCTGAAAGAGCTATTGTTCGCCTTGCTAGGTTAATTCAATATTTTGCTGCTGTATCTGGAACTGAATCAAGTCCACAAGGTGAGTGTTTAAAAGCCAAATTATCTTATTATCGGATGGCTCGGAGTAGTGGCATTACTTACGAAGAATGTGTGCGTTTAATTAAAAGTCTCAAGTCAATAATTGCCTATAGTCGGGGTGGGAAGATTACAATACTTGATGCGGAGAAATTAGATGCAATCGCTTCTGGAGATATAGATTAGAGAATCTAACGAATACAATTCGCGGTTACATAAAGAAAACCTGCCTCCGCAGGTTTCATAAGCTTAATTTTCTGTAAACAGTTATCAGACTTCTACAGCTGCTCTATCTTGTTCACGTGCAGCAACAACTAGAACTAGACATAGAGCTGCGATCGCTTTTTGCCATTCCTGCCGAACTTGCGCGTCTTCGACACCTGCAAACATCCCTACCAAGCGGGGGATAGAAGCTTCTAAAGCCGGACGAGGCAATGGTCGGTGTAAGTCAACTAAATGAGTTAAACTTTCTTGATTATTGACAAAACCAATTACCCATGTTGTTGTGTGATCAGGACTATCAGGAACCCGCTTGACTCCCAACTCATTTTTTAGCCAGTTGTAGAAAGGTGGTAATTCCTTAGCTAAAACTTCTCCTGCTGTGGGTAAAGTTTCCTTAAGCAAATTGATATCTAAGCTGTTTAGTTCTTGCTGCAATTCAGGCGAATTTAGAACTTCAGTTAGAGGTTTTGATAGTATTTGTTCCAACTGAGTTTTAGAAAGATTTAAATTTTGAGTGAAAGTGAAAAGTAGCGATCGCATATTTCCAGACTCCATAAATAACTAATTACTCTCTGCGACTTTCTCAGAAAGAGTGAGCAGAAATGTCAAGTTCTCTTCAGCTTTTAAGGCATGGGGTGCGTTAGCAGGCATAAAGACAAAAACACCAGGTTTAAGGATGATGTTTTCTCCAGATAAAGTAAGTAAACCTCTGCCTGCGATGACGTTGATAGTGGCGTTCCGAGTAGAGGTATGCTCAGAAATATCAGTGTTAGCTGCTAGGCAAAATAGAGTGTATTGACAAGCATTATCTTTCAACAATACTTTGCTGAGAACTCCCGCACTGGGGTATTCAATTTGTTCTCGTAGTTGAGTAATCATAGATGGGGTAGTTGTGATTGAATTTGTCATAGTATTTTAAGATTATGATTCGTAAACAAAGGCTGATAATCATTCAAAGATTATCGGTATTTATCAGGCGATGGTTTTGGGAATAAATTATGTTAGCTAGCAACAGCACACAAAACTATGTAGCCTAATTCGTGTTGGTATTTATGAAAAACTTGATACATCTCTAAAACCCGTTTGCGGATAGCTCTCTGCGTCAATATATTCCACAGAATCCGAGTCGTATTAAAGATGCCTTCATCTTGAAATATCCGTTTTAAATTCAATAAATTCATTGAGTCAGTTTGGCATTTCTGCACTTGCAATCCTGCTGTTGCAAAAGCCGTCATCCAGTTGGATTCTGACAGTGGTGTAGAATTAACTCGAATTACTCGTGCTAAATCAGCATGAATTTGTTCTTCTTTGTCGCAAGCTAATAGTTCATGGGAGAGAAATTTACCTCCCGGTTTGAGTCGATTGTGAATTTCAGCTAAAAGCTTGGTTTTTCCCAATGGCGATTGCATTGTAAGAATGGCTTCTGCCAATACATAATCAAACTTTCCTGGGATTGCCTCTAGGTTAAAAATATTACCTTCAATGATTTCGACTTGATTTTCTAACCCAGCAGCGCAGATATTAGCACGCGCACAAGCTACACTATCAGGATTTTTTTCAACGCCTACTACTTTCACATGGTAGCGTTTTGCTAAAGCGATCGCACTATAACCAAAGCTAGAACCTAGTTCTAAAACTGTCTCTCCAGGCTGAAAGTTTGCCCACTGAAATAATTTCTCTGTGGCTATTCGTCCACCAGGACGCAGATATTTTTTACCCGCTGCTGCTAAAATTTCGTGTCCGGTAGCTGTTTGGAAATTGAGGATAGTGTTGGTCATGTCTGTGACCCTCGGAAGTTGTCTTACCCTCAATTTCTCAGGAATTTATGATATTGTCTCTGAGGTAGCTCATAGAAGCAGTATTACTTTGCTTTCCACTCGTGGTCAAGGATAGCGTAAAGAAAGTTGTCGTACCATCTGCCTTTGATTAACTCTTTTTCCCGCAGATGACCTTCACGACGCATACCAATTTTTTCTAATACTTTTACAGAAGCAACATTCTCTGCAACACACCAAGACCAGATACGATGCATTCCCAGTTCTTCAAAGCCAAACTTTAAAATGGATTGTGCTGCTTCTGTTGCATAACCTTGTCCCCAATACTGAGTATTTAGTTCATAGCCGATGTTTGCTTCCTGCATTTCCGGGTCGTTTACACGGATACCACAATTACCAATAAGCCGATTTTCTTCTTTAAGGACAATAGCTAACTGAAACTTTGTTCTTGGTTGCTCTTTTTGCTGATCAATAAACATCTGGATAAACTCACACACATCGTTCTTTGTGCGGTGCGTCCAATAGTTGTAACGCAAGTACAAAGAATCAGATTGATAAGCAAAAACCGCCTGCCAATCTGCCTCTACAAAGTCACGCATTAGCAAGCGGTGTGTTTCTAATATCATGTCTTTTATTTATAAGCTTATAGCGGTTCCCACTTAGATGCGGTACAACATTATATCGCAAGGTGTAGGGCACAGCATGCTGTGCCCCTACGGGTGTACCTCACGTAAATGAGAACCGCTATAGTGTAGGCGATCTATAAATTTTAACTTTTACATTTTGCACCTTGAGGAGTAGCATCGGGATAATAGGTAATGATCGCTTTTTCTTTACTGACAAAAACAGTAGGGAATAATTTTCCTGTTTCTCGATCACGCACATTATAAATACATGCTTCCTCATTGTTGCCTTGGAGTTTAAATATTTTGGTGGCATCTAAAAGCATTTCTTCGGCATTGCTGAGGTAGCCATAGCCTTTAATGACATCTGTTACTGTACGATTTTTCTGTTTAATTACTACACCCATTGTATAAATTACATTAGGAATAACTTCCTCTCGTCCTTGATTATTTGGCAAACGTCCGCCTATTCCTTCATTTTGTAACTGTAAATATCTGCCATAGAAATGTAAACCACCAATATCATCGGCGTTATATATTTCGCCACAAAAGATATGTTCAAACCCCCGCCGTTTGAACCAAATATTTGTTAAATCTTCGAGAAATTGTGCTTTATTCCTACGTCCCGGACGAAGTTCACCACCGCTAGCTTGCTGAAGTTTCTGCAACACATCTGGGTAATAAGATAACAATTGTTTAAAATTATTAGAACTAACTCTCGTACCAATAGGGCCGCAGAGTTTTAGTACAGCTTTGTCAAAAGAATTTAGCAGCGGTGGAGGTGGTGTAATATCTACCTGTTGTCCTCCGGGAAAACGAACAGAAACTGGGTTATTTACATTATCAAAAAACGGCAGAAGTTGCGTATTTGGCTGAGGCTGTGCATCTCCTGGATTTTGCCAGATGAATTGGGAAGCTAGCAGCAGAACTGCAAACACTCTTAACCTCTGCTTTAACCTATCGATTACAGAATTTAGCTGCATAAATTTTAGATTAATTACTTTCGATAATAGTCTCGCATGAATACAAAAAGACGCACAAAATTTCTTAGTATCTTTGCGTCTTTTTGTAAGATTAACAATAGTTTATGCAGCTAAACAAGCCACGGAAATCTTAGGCAACTTCTACCACATCTACATTAGCTAGTAAAATAATTAGGTTGCCCCATCAATTTTTTGCACTTCTTCATCAGATAGTTTCACATTGATAGCACGTGTTGAGTCTTCAATGCTGAAAACCTTGCTAGCACCAGGAATTGGCAAAATAGCGGGCGACTTGGAACGCAACCACGCCAAGACAATATTATACACTGACACGCCTTTTTCTTTAGCTAACTGAGCGATCGCAGGGATATCTTGCAAGCCCTGATGGCGACGCCTACCACCAAAGGGACTCCAAGGCAAAAAGGTCAATCCTTGCTGTTCGCAATACTTCAACACACCGTCATTTTCTGGCTGTCGTTGCCAAGGGCTGTATTGATTTTGCACCGAGACAATATCTACCACGTCCCGTGCCCGTTTAATTTGTTCAACGGAAAAGTTAGAAACTCCCACAAACCGAATCAAACCTGCCTCCACTGCCTCTTTCACAGGTGTAAGGGATTCCTCAATGGTGTAATTATTATCGGGAGAATGGTATTGCCAAACATCGATAGGTTTAGCACCACCCAACGCCTCAAAACTGACTCTAATTGCTTGGCGCAGATGTTCTGGATTGCCGTTGCTTGTCCAGTTTCCATCGGGACGCATTAAACCGCCTTTAGTTGCCACAATTACTTGGCTAATATCGCCTTTGTAACTAGTAAGCGCCTTGTGAATTAGTCGCTCGTTGTGGTGCTTATCTGACTCATCTTTGCAGTAAGCGTCGGCAGTGTCAATAAATGTAATACCCAGATTCAGAGCATGATGAATCACTTGGATTGATTCTGATTCGGGAGGACGATTAGAAATTGACATGGGCATACCACCCAAACCGATCGCACTTACAAAGACACCAGTTTTTCCTAGCTGTTTGGTTTCCATGCTTCTAGCTATAGCTTTCTGCCCCAATTATCTACCAGTTAGCCAAAGCTTTTTTAGCAATTCATGATAAATCTTCCCTAGTACTTAGACTAGGTAATCAGTGAATATGCTACCAAGGGAATACTTTACTCAAAGGTTAAGTATTCTATACACAGACACTTTGCTCATGAATTTTTAGGTTTTTACCTCTGAGCAAATACCAAATTAAAATCAAATTGATAATTAATAATACATAGCCTAATAAAAAAGCTTGATTTTCCATTTTTTCGGTAAAATGTCTTTGTTTTTAGGCTTAACGCTGAGGTTCTTTACTTACAACCTAAACTATCTCGCGTTGGCACACCTGTAACCGGATTTACGCCATCCGCTCTTTCACACATTAACGACACTTGATAACGATCAATCAAAGCGTCGGTAAAATCAGCGCCTGTAATTTCGGCATCAAAAAAACGGCTGCGGGTCAAAGTTGCTTCTGTAAAAATGGCATTTTTCAGGTTAGCACCATCCATAGTGACGCGATCGACTAAAGCCCCGCTCAAGTTCGCACCTTCCAGATTTGCTTTTAATAAAACTCCTTTAGTGAGAATTGCGTTGGTTAAATTCGCCCCTTGAAAATTTGTCCCCCGCATTTCTGCTGCTACAAAAGTCACACCTGCCAAATCAGCATTCGAGAAGTCACGATTTTCTAAATTTATATTGTTGTAGTTGATTGTGTTGATTTGAGCAAAAGCCGGTTTGGGATTAAGTATTATCCACAAACATGCTAGTATCAAAATCGCAATCAAACTCAAAAAGCGCAATAAAATCTTTTTCATAACTTTATTATTTCTGAGTAGTCTTTTGTCATTAGTCCTCTCTTACAAAGTTCTGAGCGGAGGTTTCCTCCGCTCAGACTTTGCGCTTTGTCATTTAACCAATAACTAATGACTAATGACTAATGACTCTTGGCTATTTCCAATCTTTACCAATCCGAATTGTGAGATCAGATTCTAAATCACCAATCGCCGACACTTCTATTTGACCCAAGCCTAAGACTTTTTGCAAATCAACTCCAACTCGTCGGTTGCCTTTTTGGACAACAATCTGAGTTTGACGTTGGGTATCTGGCCAATCAGGCACTTTGTAAATATTAGTAAAGCCTTTCTGTTTCAGATAAGCAATAACTTTTTCAGTTAGCTGAGGTTGATTGGAGGCATTTTGAATAGCAATTTTGAGGTTAGGAACCTGACGCATATCTGGTTTCAGACCAGGTACATTTACCCCAACATAATCATTCAACAGGCTCTGTTGTCCTGTCATGTTCAGCCAATAGCTGTCCGGGTCTTTGCTAAAACGGCTAAACGTACCAGGCAACACGGTCATTTGGAAATTATCCCGATCTAAGTTGAGACCGAAGTTCACCAACGCCATCATTTCTTCCATCTTCAGGTTGGTATCAAAGTATTTTCGCATCAAGCGAGTTAATTGAGGCAACCTGGGTAAGACGGTAGGACTATTTAAGCGTTGCAGCAATGCTGCTGTTAGTGCTTGCTGACGCTGCACTCTCGGCAAATCTCCCAAACCTGGTTCGCGGAACCGGGCAAACTGTTCTGCTTGTTCGCCGTTGAGGGTTTGCCAGCCACTGACTAAATTAATTGACAGCCGACTGCTGGAGTCTTTATATTCCATTGATTGGGGAACAAAGACTTCTACTCCGCCTAACTGATCGACTAACTGCCGTAAGCCGCTGGTAGAAATACGGATGTAGCGATGGATTGGGGCGTTGTTTAAGGTACGGCTAACTACCCGTGCTGCCAAGACTGGGCCGCCTTGGGCATTGGCATCAGATACCTTAGTTAATCCCTTTTCTCCCTTTTCGGGGATAGCAATCATCGTATCTCTGGGAATGGAAAGCACCCGTACAGATTTTTCACTAGGGTTAAGCCGTACTAGCAGCATGGAGTCGCTTTTCCCAGCAAAGCTTTCTGGAGAACCATCAACAGTACCGCTGACTGGTTCAATCCCCATAATTAAAATATTCATCGGTCGTGAAAGCTGGTACTGGGAAAGTTTGCTCCATAACTCTCCTGGTAGTGGTATTTTTACCTCGTCTTTAGCAGTTCCTAAATCTTCATCTGTTCGATCTAGGTTGCTCCACAACGGAGTCCAAAGGGCTAAGGTTGATACCAGCAACCCAGATAAGGTAATGCCGATGACAACCGTCATGATCCATAACAGCCATCGAGGCATGGTTAAACCCAGTCTCTCGTAAAGCTCATTGGGAATCGCACCAACAGATTCGACGACGCTACGGTTGGGATTCGCTGGCGGGTTTAGTTCGACCTCCTCCTCCTCTGAGTCGGCTACTGGTGCAGGTGTTACTTGATTTTCCGTTCGTTGAAGTTGCTGCGATCGCACCTCATTTTCAAATGCTACTTGTTGAGATGTCACCGGATTTTCCGACCATTCGACTTGTTTTATCACAATTATCTCCCCACTCAACCACTCCCTAAAAGTATGTTAATGCAAGCTACAAATATTGCCAGTGGAAAAGCTCACTGTAAACTTGTAATGTTCTTCGGTAGGCGTGTATGACAACATGAATACTTTATTGTTCCCCGTAATCCTTGCTGGTGGTAAAGGTGAACGTTTTTGGCCCCTGAGCCGCAAAGACCGACCCAAGCAATTTTTAAGTCTTGATGGTAGCTCTAGAAGTTTATTACAAGCAACCGCCGATCGATTGATAGAACTCGGTGGCGGTGAGTCCAGCGCGGTCTTGGGGGTTTCCCCCATGAGCGACTGGCGAACCCGAACGGGGTGGGATTCCTTGTGGGTGATTACTTCTAGTCAGATAGCTGAAGGGGTAAGACAACAATTACCTGATCTACCATCTCAGAACTTATTGATTGAGTCGGAAGGCAGAGACACTGCCGCAGCCGTTGCTTGGACAAGTTTAGAAATCAAACAGCGCTATGGAGAAGACGCTGTTATTGGCTTTTTCCCTGCTGACCACTGGATTGCTGACGAAAAAGCGTTTGCACACACATTAAGCGCGGCTACGCAACTGGCAGCAAGCACAGCAGCGATCGTTACACTGGGGATCAAGCCTACTTTTCCATCAACCGGTTACGGCTACATTGAACAAGGTGAAAAAATAGGTAGCTTTAATGAGTTGCCAGCTTATCACGTCAACCGCTTTACTGAAAAGCCCGACCGAGAAACGGCAGAGACTTTTTTATCTACGGGACGCTTTAGCTGGAATAGTGGAATGTTCGTTTTTCGGGCAGGGGTTGTTCTCAAGGAACTACATACCCATGCTCCAGAAATTATCGAACCTTTAGAACAACATGGTCCTGATATCTATCCCCAGTTGCCTAAGAAGAGTATAGACTATGCGCTAATGGAAAAGACAACTCTAGCATACGTTTTGCCAGTTGATTTTGGTTGGGATGATTTAGGAGATTGGAATGCGATCGAACGCTTACTGAAGAAAGAGGAAAATCCCAATGTAGAACTCGCTACTCACGTAGGGTTGGACACGCAGGGCGCTATTATTTACGCCTCAAATCCAGAAGATGTAGTTGTTACAATTGGTTTAGAGGATGTGGTGATTGTGCGCGATCGCAATGTCACTCTCGTTGTTAAAAAAGAACGTACCCAGGAAATTAAGCAGATCCTCAAAATTCTTCAAAGCGATTCCCGATTTACCGACCTGCTGTAAAAATTAAAACCCTTGGCAGAGGCGAAAAAGTCTATTTTCCTATTATAACTTGACTGTCTGTTATTTTATCTGACAGTTATGGACATTATTAGCTTTGAGCCTCTCGCCAAAACAATGGCCATCGATTCTATTACTGCCTATCAAAAATATATTTCTCCGTCCAAAGGATTTAGTTGTTCCCATCGCTTATTACATGGTGGGGATTCCTGCTCTAATTACGTCAAACGGATGCTGAGTGAGCAAAAGCTCCACGAAGCCGTACAATCATCCATAAAAAGATTTCAAGACTGTGCCGCAGCTAGCAAAACTTTAACAAGCAGTAAAGCTAGAGCCGACTTCCGTTGTATTGTCATCCCCTGCTGTTTACCTCTTTAACTCCTCTGCATCTTTGCAGTTCTTTACAAAAATGTTCCTCACCCAAACTGTTCCCCGTCAACGAGAAATTCTTGAAGTATTCCTTCGCAATGGCTGGGACTATATGCGAAGGTTACTCACTGGTGGCAAAGCTGATGAACCCCAGCTACCTACACCTGCGGTTTTAAAAAATATCCTGATAGATTTGGGCCCAGTCTACGTAAAACTCGGTCAGCTACTTTCTACGCGTCCAGATTTACTGAGTGCTGCCTACATTGAGGAACTATCAACTCTACAAGACGAAGTACCACCAGTTCCCTGGTCAGAGGTAGAAGTAGTCATCCGCAAACAACTAAAACTCTCTCTGGCAGAAACTTTCAGCACAATTAACCCGATCCCAGTTGCAGCAGGATCAATTGCTCAGACACATCGAGCTACATTAGCAGACGGTCGAGAAGTCGCTCTGAAAGTGCAACGTCCGGGAATTGATATTACAATTGCCCAAGATATTGCTTTAATTCAAGGTATTGCTGATTTAGTGGCGCGGACTGAGTTTGGGCAAACCTATGAAATCAAATCCATCGCCGAAGAATTTACCAAAGCTCTAGAAGCCGAGTTGGATTTTACACGGGAAGCGGGTTTTACAGACCAACTGCGGCGCAACTTATCTAAAAGTCGTTGGTTTGATCCCACGCAAATAGTGGTTGCGGAAATTAACTGGGAATTGACCACAGAAAAATTACTGGTGATGGAATGGCTGGATGGGGTGCCGTTCCTCTCGGCAGATTTAAACAACAACAATAATGGTAAAGATCCTGATGTAGAGCGTAAAGAAATAACTACTTTGTTATTTCGGGTATTTTTTCAGCAACTATATATAGATGGCTTTTTTCACGCTGATCCCCATCCAGGGAACTTGTTTTATCTCAAAGATGGTCGTGTTGCCCTCTTAGACTGTGGCATGGTGGGAAGACTTGATCCCCGCACACAGCAGATATTAACAGAGATGTTGTTAGCGATCGTTGATTTAGATGCTCAAAGGTGCGCTCAGTTAACTTTGCAGCTATCAGATTCTGCCCAACCAGTAATTTTGTCGCGGTTAGAAAATGATTACGATCGCATGTTGCGAAAGTATCACAACGTCAGCCTCACGCAAATAAACTTCAGTCAGATAATTTATGAAGTTTTACAAGTTGCCCGCAACAACAAAATTAGATTACCTAGCAATATGGGTTTGTATGCCAAAACCCTAGCAAATTTAGAGGGTGTAGCGCGGACATTCAACCCGGAGCTTAACTTTTTTGATGAAGTAAAACCATTAATTACAGACTTGTTTCGTCGGCAGTTACTAGGCGATAATCCAGTGCGATCGCTCCTCAGAACAGCCCTAGATATTAAAAGTCTCTCTCTCCAATCTCCCCGTCAAATAGAACTGTTATTAGACCGAGTTACCTCAGAAACCTTACAGTGGAATCTATCGCTGCGGGGGTTAGATGGCGTGCGGCGCACTATGGACGATGCGGCTAACCGACTATCTTTTAGTATATTAGTGGGTTCGCTGATTATGGGTGCAGCAATTATTTCCACCAGAGCGCAGACAACTCAGCTATCTTTTTTAAGCACCATCCTCTTTGCCGTCGCTAGTTTATTGGGTTTGTGGTTAATTATTAGTACATTGCGATCGGGACGTTTACGCTAAAGTCTATGTGTTGTGCCTGAGTAATGCCCACCACAGGAAATCATCATATGTCACTGGCAAAAATACCTACTTTAGTATTTGGAACCACAGAAAAATAGCAATCAACATCATGATTTATGTGTGTTTACCCGTGTACATCTGTGGTTCTAATATAAAAAATATGTCAATCATCATTGCTGAAAAGCTAAGTAAATCTTATCCAGTGGCAGTTAAAAGTCCGGGTATTAAAGGTACAATCACCCACTTTTTTCGCCGCACCTACCGCACAATTCAAGCAGTTCAGGATGTTTCCTTTGAAATTGCTCCTGGTGAAGTAGTGGGGTTTTTGGGCCCAAATGGTGCTGGTAAAACAACCACACTCAAAATGCTCACGGGGTTGATTCATCCCTCTAGCGGTAAAGTTCAAGTAGCTGGACAAATTCCGTTTCATCGGAAAGAAGCATTTTTGCAAAAAATTACCTTGGTAATGGGGCAAAAGCAGCAGCTAATTTGGGACTTACCAGCGCTGGATTCTTTGAGAATTAATGCTGCTGTATACAACATCTCTGATAAAGAGTTCCAGCGGCGGGTGGGAGAACTAACAGAGATGCTTTCCCTAGAAGGCAAACTTACCCAACCAGTGCGGAAGCTATCTTTGGGTGAACGAATGAAAGCGGAATTGCTAGCAGCACTTTTGCACCGTCCTCACGTATTATTCCTAGATGAACCAACGCTGGGACTAGATGTAAATGCTCAGGTGGCGGTGCGCGATTTTTTGCGCGACTACAATCAGCGTTATCAAGCTACAGTGCTGTTGACGAGTCATTACATGGCTGATATCACAGCTTTGTGTCAGCGAGTGCTGTTGATTCACCAAGGAAGGCTGATGTATGACGGTAGTTTAGATGGACTACTAGAACGTTTTGCCCCTTACCGAGAAGTTCATATAGAGTTAGCCCAACCTCTACCGATAGAAAAACTTATGACCTATGGTGATGTGCAACACTTAGAAGGGCGATCGGTGCATTTTATGGTGTCAAGAGAGGCGCTCACCCGCACGGTTTCTCAGATTTTGACGGATTTAGAGGTAATTGATTTAACAGTTACCGAACCGCCTGTGGAAGAAGTGATTGGACGAGTTTTTCAGGCGGGTGTCGTGTAGTACAGACGCGATTAATCGCGTCTGTACAAGAGTGGAGAATTCTGGATAATTTTTGTAGCGGGAAGTGAATAAATGAAGCAGATAATCAGAAAAGCCTTAACTTTGCTGTCAGTATACTACGCCTATATGGTTGAGTATCGAGCAGAACTAATCTTATGGGTTTTGGCTGGCTCTTTGCCGATTATCCTTATGGGTATCTGGATACAGGCAGCACAAGGAGGACAGTTTGGACTATCACCTGTGGATTTTGCTCGTTACTTTATCACAGTTTTCATTGTTAGACAATTAACAGTTGCTTGGGTAATTTGGGACTTTGAAAGAGAGGTAGTAGAAGGCAGGCTTTCGCCCAAGTTGCTACAACCACTCGACCCCGTATGGCATCATGTTGCGAGTCATATTTCTGAAAGATTTGCTCGGCTAACGTTTGCTTTTCTACTAGTGGGATTATTTTTTATTCTTTATCCCCAGGCTTTTTGGTTACCAAGTTTGAGTAGGTTTTTGCTGTTTACATTGGCGGCGGTGCTAGCTTTTGCTTTGCGGTTTACGATTCAGTACACCTTTGCCATGTTCGCCTTTTGGACAGAACGGGCTAGCGCTTTAGAAAATTTTTGGTTGTTATTTTATCTATTTTTATCTGGTTTGATAGCACCTTTAGAGGTCTTTCCAGAACCTGTGCAGAAAATAGTGATGTTTACGCCTTTTCCCTATTTGATTGATTTTCCTGCGAGTCTTTTGGTAGGGCTACCCGTGGATATAGGGCGAGGATTTGGGTCAATGGTGGGATGGATATTAGTGTTTTTGGGTGCGAATCGTTTGCTGTGGCGTGCGGGTTTGAAGCGGTATTCTGGGATGGGAGCATGATTTACAATGCTAGAGATTTTCTAAATTACTTGGTATCGTCTTAAAGTTTTCTGCCGTCCCCAAAGAATAATCTTCTAACTTAAAATCAGCAAAAGGCTTCTTCTCTAACCTATCCCGTAATGCCTCATCAATAATTACACTTGCTGATTGTTTTTTAACACCAATGATTATAATACTTTTCTGATATTTAGTTAAATCCTGATTTGCCTGACAATCACTCCGTTGAAATTGTCCCAAATTTAATATACGATAGCCTTTGACACTTGGTGTATTAATAAATAAATTTTTCACTAAAAGTTGTACTTGTTTGGAACGTTCTAAAGACATTCGCTGTTGAACTGCTATATTACCTTTACAAGAAACTGTGCCTACAGAAATAATCTCACTAGGATCTTCCATTATCTTCTGTATACCTTCCTGTTCTAAGTTCAACTTTAAAAGGTCTAGACTAATAATTTCATCATTATATTTAATTTGAAAATTGCTACCTAAAAGCCATTTATATTCTAGTGATAAAACAGCTATATTAAATTCGGCTACCTTCCCCTGACTATCCCTACCTTCTTGATAAGGAAAATAATCAATATTACCTTTTTTTTGTGGAGATTGACCGTAATTTTGCCTCACAGAAAATTTTGATGTCCGCGTTGCTAATACCACTATACTAAGTAATCCTAATATGACTAACAGGGCTACAAAAAATGCCAGTAGTGGTACTTCTTCTGTCTGTTTCTGTGGAGATAATGAAGTTTTAGTAATTAGTGCTGGCAATTCCTCAATTTTACAATCATCTAATAAATTAATGTTTTCAGCAGTAGTTTCTATTAGTTGGGTTTCAATTTCTTCTAGGCGTTGTAAAATCTCCTGAGTATTTGCAGGACGCTTTTCTATATCCGGTGCTGTGAGCCAATCAATTAAATTCAATAGTAAGGGTGAGATATGGATGGCATGATTTTGCCAGTGCAACAAATTTTGCTGGACATCATACATATCTAAAGGATGGTATCCCGTGAGTAAAAATACAAAAGTGCGTCCCAAGGCAAAGAAATCTGATTGCGGTACTGCTTGAGCATTCATTTGTTCTGGAGCGCTGTAGCCAGATGACATCAGTGCTGTCATCCCGTCGCTGTTGTTGAGTTTGTCTGGGTAGGTTCTGTCAATTTCTGTGGCGGTGCCAAAATCAATCAGTACTAAATCCCCCCAACCCTTCCCAAGGGAGGATCGAATCATGATATTAGATGGCTTAATATCTCGATGCAGGTACTGTTGACCATGCACTAAATCCAAAATTTCTACCAATTGTTTTAACCAGGCCAAAGCTTGTTCCTGTGAAATAGGGTAATTCTGCTGTTGCTGCTTTAGCCACTCTTCTAAGTTGTACCCATCGATTTTTTCCATTGCAATGCAATGCAACACTAAACCATTTCGGGTTTGATACTGGAAGTAACTATCCTCTTTGGGAATGCCAGGATGCTTGAGTTGTCTCAATACAGTTACTTCTTGCTGAAATAGTTCTACTGCTTTGGCATCGCTTGATAGATCGTCTTTGAGTATCTTGAGGATTTTAGGGGTATCTTGTTCGTATGCTTCATAAACTTTACTAAACCCTGTTTTGTCACTCAACAGGCACATCACCCGATAACGCCCTAGCAATTCCAAATGGGAACCACAACTTTGACAAAAGCGGTTTTGATGATTATTCGGATGGTTTGGTTTAGGGCAAACGGGATTGATACAAAGGCTCATGACTGGCTTATCCGTACATTAACAGTTATCAGTTATGAGTTATCAGCGTTCACGAGTTACTGATAACTCATAACTGATTTAAGAGGAATACAGACGCGTAGCAGTTTGTTGCTAGACATCGCTCCTATTAATTCTTCTGTTGCCGTATGATAATCCCGTCCAATAATTATGAGATTTTCTATCTGTGTTCTGCCAATAAAGCTGCTACAGTTTGGTTAAATGCCTCTGGTTGTGTCAAAAACGGCCAATGATTGCCGGGAACTTGGCAGATGCGTAAGTTTTTAAGATAGGTTTTGTAGGGTTTAATTTGCCAATCTTGGCGGTTCAATCCTTGTTCTGGCTGGACGAAGATGGCAGGGGTGTCAAGGGGGATTGTAAAACCAGGCACTTGCATTACTGCCTCAAAAATGCTGTCACGGGCGGCTATGGTAAATTTGCTGCCCCAACTACCATCGGGTTTTTGTTCTATTCCTGCTTGAAAGACTTGCTGCTGTAAGGAACTCCATCCTTGATATTGCTTTAACTGCTGTGCTTGTTGTTCGGCTTCTTCATGAGTGGCAAAGGGACCCATACTTTTGAGAAAAGGCAAGAAGCGATACAACATGGGAAAAGTTACCCTGAGAAGACTGGGCATTTTCCAGATGAAAATTGGATCGACCAGAATTATACTCCGCAAACGCTTTGGGTTTTGCCTTGCCCAGATGGCGGCTAATTTGCCTGTCCATGAGTGGCTGACAATATGGGCAAAAGTCCATCCGAGATGATCCATAAGTGCTTCGAGGTCTGCGATCGCACTTTCAAAGCTATAATCTCTCTCAGGTTTACTACTTTGGCCATGTCCGCGCATATCTGGTGCAACTATGTGGTAGTCTGCCGCTAGGTAATTTCCTAAACTAGACCACACTAGAGCATGGTCGCCTAAGCCGTGTAACAGCAGTAAAGGTTCTTGTCCTTGGTTCCACTCTAAATAAGAAAGTTGGATATCAGGCTTTGATAAAGTTTGACGTACAGGCATCATTGCACATCCACCAATGAAGAGATTGTTTCGCGTTTATATAGTACTGCGAAAGAAGATGGACGCGGCGAGATGGGACTTGACAGCTATAACCAAATCTTGGAACTTCTTTCCAATCTCAACTTTTCTCATAGGTCAAATTACTTGAATGCGATCGCGTATTTGGAGTTAGAGTAATTAAATCATCAATGTTGCGTTTCATTGTGTCGCAAATCGCATCTAGAGGTAAGTCGTTAGGATCATAACCAAAGGGGTTTTCTATCTCCAAGCCGATGGCTTCAATGCCAAATACTGTAAAACCAACTAAAGCAGCAATTAAACCTGTCCACCAACCCAGAGTCTGCACTATTTGAAAGGGTAGCAGGAAACAATATAGCAGCAATAATTGCTTAAGATGAATGGCATAAGCTAATGGCATAGGTGTTTTTAAAATGCGTTCGCAAGCACCTAAATTATCCACAAGATTATTCAATAATTCTTGCATAGATGTTAACTGGTAGCTATTAAGGCAATTACGATGGTACTGCTCCTGTAAATAATCTCCTATCCAAAAGGCGACCTCTATAGGGGGATTATTCATAATCTTCAGTTTTATATACTTACTAGATGGCAATAAATCTTCTAACTCGCTATTGACTGCTTCTCCCCGCAAATGTAATTTAGTTGTCACAGCAAAAGCTACCAACAAATTTAATGCTGTAATTTTATTATCTTTATCTTCTGGAGAGATTTCATCAATTGATACCCAAATTTGCCGTGCCAGATTTCGGATATTATTTACTAAGGAACCCCAGCATTTTCTGCCTTCCCAAAATCGATCATAAGCGGTATTTGTGCGAAATACAAGTAACAAACCTAAAACAATACTAGGAATAACGCTTCCTAAAATAGGTTGGGATACAGGCAAATCAAAATGGTAAAGTATAGAAATCAAAAATCCGAAAGCTCCGCACCATAAAATATGTTTATAAACCGCTTTCATTACCGAACCTTTAAGTTGTAATGTTGTGCGTAGCCATGTGAGTTTTTCGGCTTTCATACAGTCACCCTAAGAGAATATTTACTGAACCGATAGATTAAACATCGATACATTAAAAATAATAACTATAGAAATAGCACAATTGGCAAAGAGGATATTGTAATATAGCGGTTCCCATTCAGATGCGGTACAACATTACATCACGAGGTTTAGGGCACGGCACTGCCCATACATGTCAACTTAACGTGAAAGCCATCCTAGAAGCAGCTTTTAGATATTGTCTCGTTCCCAGTCGGAGACTGGGAATGCCGTCCTCTCTTGCTGGCGGCAGAGCCGCCAGGAGCAGCATTTCCAGCCCAGAGGCTGGAAACGAGATTTGAAAAGGCTTTTAGCTTAAGTTGACACCAATGGGCACTGCCGTGCCCCTACGGGTGTACCTCACGTAAACGAGAACTATAAGTAGTGATGGAAAGATAACAGTATATGCTGGCGGTGATGGCTGTATCCTGCCTTCTGTTACAATCTGCTGAGGTAGGTAGGGGAGGCTGTTCCCAAGCGTATTGCCTTATGTATATCAAAGCGATAGCTACGGCTGGCTACGCCTACGCGGCTAATTGTAAGTAAATGTAAAGATTTCTCGGTAGCTGCATAAATCCCGCACCTCACGCCGATAAATCGATAGAAGAAAAGGTACATGGCTATCGATAATAGTTATACAGCATTAGTCAGTATCATGTACTCCAGTAAATCAAAAAGTTCTAACCTGTATAAATCCTGCCCTGTAAATTAAACGTTTAGACATAACTTATTTAGTTATGTCTTTTTTTAGCGGTTAGTCTCAAAACGTTGAATTTCAATTAAATAACCACTGGGATCACGCAAAAAACAGTGGTAAATGTTGTACTTTTTGTTTAGTTTAGGTGGCTTTTCAAATTCGATGCCACGTTGTTTGAGATATTCAAACCACTCATCCACCTGCTGTGTAACCAAGGTAAAAATAACACTTGATTGCATGTCGGCTGGAGGAGTTGATATTTCGCTTGCTTGACACAATCCTAAATATCCAGAACCGCTAACAGTGTAAATTCTACAGATTCCTTGGTCAAGCCACAACTCCAAGCCCAGCTTTTGTTCGTAGAATTCTGCGGACGCATTGAGATCATGAGTATAAAAGAAGGTAACCTGCTGTTCTATTGGCGGACGATCAGACATAAAATAGATTTGAGTATATACCCTAACGACATCTGGCGATCGCATAGGTAAAAATTGATTGATGTTAGAAACCTGTTACTACTCCAGATGCCTTAAGTGCATCTGGAGTTTCTTTTTGGAAAAAGCGATGTCTACGACGGGCTGCGCCTACGCAATTTTCCAAATCATCCGGATATGCCAAAACACGGCTGAATAAGGATGCATACTGAATTATCTATATTTAACACGGGGCATCACTTATTGATGTACCCCTTCTGCCAAACAACTCTCGCAAAACAGCCTCAGTGCATCTGGGGCTGTTTTGCGTTACTTTCAACAGAGAAGTTGTGTAAACGAGAAGCACAGCAGTTGATCCTTAGACATCTTTAACTGTATTTGAGTGTATACCCTGATGACGTAGAATGCTCGTCACGGTGAAAATTTGGTATAGGTAAATGCGTATCTTTCCTGACTCCAGATTTGTCACAAACATTTCTGGAGTTTTTTCATTATTAGAGTTGTTTACAGCTAAGGCAAAATAGTCAAGCGATCGCACTTATAATCTTGACTCAATCAAAGTGAGATACACGTAATATAAATGATTATTTCGTTGTATATGTCACAAAAATATCCTTTTTCATCTCTACTTCTGCCGGGGCATCTGGATTATAAGCTGGTGATAATAAAAAACTAGCAAATGACGGCAAAGGAACTCCAGTTTTGGAACTACATGAGGGATAGAATAATGTATAAAAAGGTTCGGCTATAGAAGGAGTATCAAGTTTAACACTCATAGCAGTTGCTAAAGCCTGAGCGCGACTTTGAGCGTCTTTCATCGCTGATTGATAAACTGAACTCTGCAAAGCTTGACAGTCATTGGCTGCATACTCAACGCCCACGCTCTTGACAGAAAGATTTTCAATTTCACTTGTCGCTTTGTTCGCTGTAGCAACAATCTCCTGGACGCGATCGCGTGTTGGCTTTTCCAATCTCACCAATATTTTGGCGCTATTTTCACTGGAATTAGTGCTAATTTGCACTTGAATTTTATCAGCCCTAACTCCTTTTGCAACTAGGCTATTAACTACAGGCTGGAGAGTTGCTTTAGTTAGAGATTTTGTGTTTGGTAAAGGTTCTGCTGCTGTTTTGTAATTTAAGAGTAGAGTCCGTGAGGGCAAGCGACGGGCTTCAGGTAGAGATGATGGTTGCGTTTCTAACTCATCATTGCTAGCTTCCCTACTGAATACCAATTCAATATCCGCTGTATCTGCTGGCACTCTCACTACTCCTTGCCCGATTACCATTATTGAATGGCGATCGCTTGCTGGTGGGTAAAATAATTGGGCATTAGTGGCTTTGGGTGTTAATGCTCCCATCCCGACAGTCACAGTAATACTTACCAACATTAGAGCAGTTATTTTTCTCATGTCCTGGGATGTCCTTTGAACCTCTTAATTGTCAAATTTTACACCTCAATAGCAAGCAATATGCTTAAAAAAATATTGAGCTATTCCCACGAGTTTTACACTGACTTGAGTCATGGGATTAGCTCAAAAATTAAAAATTCACTGCGGGCATTATGATATCTCAGCAGAGAGCCAAATCTTGTTAAAACTATTAACCAAACCAGTGAGAGGGTTCACAAGTTGATTGAACTGTTTCACAAACATGGTGGCTAATCCAATCTGACTTTTCTTGAACGATTAAACAAATACCTTGGTGAATCAAATTCTGTAAGTGTAGTTGCTGCTCTAAGGGTTTACGAGGCAATTTGTAATAAGCCAAGTTTCCTTGTTCAGCTTCAGCTAGCGGAATCTGTGCGTCAGACATCGCGCTGTAAAAGGAGGGAATGCGGTTGAGGACGAAAGCAATTAGCTCTTGGCGTAAGTCAGGAATCGCAAAGGCTTGTTGATATGGATGGTATGGATATGTATCCAAAACGCTTTCAATCTCACTGACTATTGATTGCTGTGTTAAATTGACTACCGTTTTCATGATTTTTAAACCCCTTTTTTATTCCAGTCAATGATTGGTGGAGAAAATAACTTTTTTAGATGGCAACGTCGTTATGACAATCAGTTAGAAATAATCCAACTGATAGATGTAATAAATCCCGAAACTAGTCTTTTATACTGGGTGAATGTCAGACATTTTTCCTTGCTTATTTTAGTTAAAGTTTATACTTTTTAACAGTATGAATTAATTAAAATAGCATCCGATATGCTGACATCTTCTCAACATTTTATATTTATAATCCTAATTATTTCAAATTTCTGCCTTTTTGGCAGAAATTTACACAAAACGCAGCATTAAAGATAGGGGATCAAGACTAACAGCAATAAAACAACTTGAATTAGGAACAAGTTTTTAATGAAGTTAACCTTTCTTGGTAATTTACATCACATTTTACGTTTGCTGCAAAAATTGCTGTTTCATCTAAAAAACTTATTTGTTGCACCTTGATTTAGTGAGTCATAAAAATAGCGACTCGCTATAGTGCAAAATCAGTCTAACGACAGATGAAAGGATCAGGTAAAAACGTTGAGAAAGTTCACATTTTCTAAAGGTAGATGACGTAACTGATTATTAATTTCATCAGCAGCCGCTAATCCAGAAACCATCGCACTTTCCACAAGATTGCCGCCACACCAATCACCACAGCAAACTAAAGGTAGAGGAGTTCCGGCAGACAGAAAGGCCTCGTGCCAAGGACGGCTAGGAAAGGCATAACGCCAACGATGTACTTGCATCCATTCGGGAGTATTCAGCCAAGGGAGCGACAGAGATTCAGCTGCTCGTTGCAACATATACTGTCCGGCCGGTTGTAAATCCTGGGATTCTAGATGGCGTTGGGCAAAATCCGCGCTACTTTGCACCACAAAATGTGGTTGTTGAGGATTAGAACGCTTGCTACTATCCAAACCAATCCATGCTAAATCAGCATCATCCACAAAAGTTAGAGCTTTCCACTGAGGGAGTGGTTGGGATGTGGGAGGATATCCAGCGATCGCACTAATCGAAGGATAAAATTCTACAGAACGCAAGTTGTCAAGAAAGGCTGCATCCAATCCACTTTCACCCAAAGGTTCTAACAGCATCACAGCTTGGGGTGCAGGAATGGCGACAACTAAAGCTTTTGCAGTTAATTCTTCGTTGCTAGATTCGAGAGCCAAACGCCAACTATTTTCGGGAGTTGGGGTAATAGCAATGACACGCTGATTCAGTAATATTTCTAAACCTGGGGCGAGGGATTTAGCAATCGCACTCATGCCTCCAGGTGCAACATATCGCGGACTGCGGTTTTTGGGTTCAGATAAAGGAGCACCTGCTGTGAGTTCGTAAACCTCCTCCGTCCAAACTTCGAGGATATGGCGCGATCGCAATATCTCCACAAAACGTCCCAACAATTCACCCTTTGGCTTCAGGTAACAAGCCCCATGATCCGCCAAAGTTCCATGCAAGCGGCGTGTAGCTAGTCTTCCTCCCAAACCACGGGACTTTTCTACCACTAGCACCGAATATCCAGCTTGACTTAACTGCTGGGCGCAGACTAAACCAGCTATTCCGGCACCAATCACTGCAATATCAGTCATGAGTCAGTAGTCCTTAGTCATTGGTTATTAGTTATTGGTCATTAGTTATTCGTTATTATCAAAGGACAAAATTACTACTAATGACTGCTGAAAGCTAATAGTAGAATAAGGTACAGAAAGCTGCATGGAAGGGAGGAAGGGAAATTGGATGAGATGAGGGCGGCGCTAGAGTTAGCGACCGAAGAAGAATTGCAAGACTTAACGGCAATTCTATTTAGTCGTAAGTTCAATCCCCTAGACTATGTACACACACCCGAACCCATCGAAGTGCAAAGCCAAGACCGTAAAGCCTGGCTAGACGCACTAGAGGGTCGCTTTCGTTTTTTGGCAGCAGATGGAATGACGGTATTGCGGGGACGCACAGGCCAGGTAACTTACCGACAAGCCTTAGTTCAAGTATGTAAGTATCTAAAAATTCCCTATTCTAATCAACTGGCAACCATTGATTTAGAAGCAGAAGTATTTTTGCATCTACTAGGACAAGTGTGGAAAAAATTGCCTGAACAAGAAAAGCAGAAATTGACTCTACGAGTGCAGCGTCACCTTGTCAAATCAGAACTAAAAGAACCGCTACCACTTTTATTGCAGCGTGACCCCTTGGGGTTACTTTTCAAAGGCGGTAGTGCATTAGCGGTGACTTCTCTTCTCCAGCCACTTGTGCTTAAGCAAATTGCCCGTCAATTTGCCATCCACTTTGCTACCTATGAAGTAGCCAAACAAGCGGCGATTACAGGTTCAGAAGCAGCTACAACGCAGTTTAAAAGCCATGTAGCTATGCGAATGGCCCAGCGAGGTATGACTGTGAATGCTGCTCGTTATGGGGCAGCCCGCAGTATGTTTGCCGTGATTGGGCCGATAATGTGGACTTGGTTTTTTGCGGATTTAGGGTGGAGAGCGATCGCCACTAACTATGGTCGGATCATCCCTACTATTTTTGCTTTAGCTCAAATTCGCCTCACTCGTGAGGAATGTTGGGAACCAGCTTGAACAAGGTTTTTGACTATTTCAAGTCTCGTTGGCAATCTTCTTGGAACTACTCTCTATGGGCACTGTTAATTTTCCCATTGAGTCCTTTATTGGGGGCTGTGACTATAGGTTTTGTATCATTAATAACTTGGTTGAAACAATACCGCAAAATTAGTCGCCGCCCCCTCAATTGGGGATTTGCCCTTTTGAGTGTGTTGCTAATCGTGAGTGCTGGGTTTGCCGATGACAAGACAGCAGCTTTCCTCGGCTTATTTAATTTATTACCATTTTTTTTACTTTTCGCTGCCCATAGCGCTCTAATTCAAACATTTGTTCAATTGCGGCAAATGGCTTGGATTTTGGTAATCGGTTCTATGCCGATGGTGATTATTGGCTTGGGGCAATTATTTTTGGGCTGGAGTTTGAAGTTAGAGATTTTGTGGATTGTGTTGGATTGGACGATCGCACCAGGAGGAAATCCGCCAGGTCGCATAGCTTCACTCTTCTTGCACGCTAATACTTTCGCAGCTTATCTAGTGATAGTTTTCATCCTTGGTCTAGGGTTGTGGTTAGAAAACTATCAGCAACTAAGAGTCAAGAGTCAAAAATCATTTCTCCCCCTCCTCTTCCTAACCGTGGCGATGATTACAAATTTCATCGCCTTGATTTTTACCAACTCGCGCAATGGGTGGGCGATCGCTATTTTTGCCTGTTTAGCTTATGCACTCTACCAAGGTTGGCGCATTCTTATGGGTGGTGTGGCTGCGATCGTCTCTAGTGTGCTTTTGGCAGCTTTCGCACCCTCACCAGTCGCTCAATTTTTTCGCCGGGTAGTTCCTGCTTTCTTTTGGGCAAGATTAAATGACGATATGTATCCAGATAGACCAGTTGCTTTAATGCGAAAAACTCAGTGGCAGTTTGCTTGGTCTTTAGCTCAAGAACATCCTTGGACTGGCTGGGGGTTACGCAGTTTTAGTGGACTCTACAGAGCAAAGATGCAGATTCCCTTAGGTCATCCCCATAATTTGTTTTTGATGTTATCTGCTGAAACTGGTTTTCCCAGTACTTTTTTATTTTGTGGTTTACTTGCTTGGATTCTGATTTCAGGCGGGCAATTATTGCGAAAGTCAAAATATATAAATACAGAAGACAGATTGATATTTTTCAGTTATTTTCTGGCTTTTGTTGGGTGGGTTCTATTGAATACAGTAGATGTAACCCTTTTCGATTTTCGATTGAATGCGCTTTCATGGTTAATTTTGGCTGCCATTTGTGGAGTAGTACATCGTTATAATCAACAACACAGGCTGGGATATCATCAAAATTAGGCATTAGTTGTTTTCAGTGTATGCACTGGGGACATTTAGAGTTTGAAGTTAATAAGATTACTATATTCACGTCTGTGACTGTGAGTGTGACTAATACCTAATTAGTCACTGTTGCTGATTGTTGGGAAGGTGTAGGGACAACCCTTTGGGGTTTTCCTGCATGACGGGCATCTCTTGTAGATGCCCTTTTGTATTTTTATTATTTTTACTCAGTTAAGCACAATTTTAAAAGATATTGAATTTGACGGAATATCTAAAAAATTTTTATCTTTTATAAAGAAGTATAAAACATGATTATTGAAATTAAGCTAGGTTTTTGTAACTCGCTACAGCCTATCTATTTGTATGTGAAAAACGGAGAATTAAAGACTACGATAACCTCTATAGTGTAAGCTCTCGGTAAAATGGGTGTGTCGGTAACGAAAAAAAGACGCATTCATAACCAACCTTATGCTCACAACAGCTGACTTTCTTCAGTACACCCAATGGTCAGGCATAGCTACCTTGGTATTTGCTGCCTTAACAGTTTTGGCTTTTATTCTCAAATGGGGCATCCGCTTTCGCCTGGTGGGTACGACTGGCTTTATGCTGGTGCTGACGGGTGGTTTATTTGGACTTTCGATAGTCCCATTGAGTCGGACTGTGATTCCAGGAGCAGCCCGGTACACTCTAGTTTATGACAATGGGTCAACACAAGCGGTGATTGCCACATCACCCCAAATTACACCCACACAATTAGAAGCAACTTTACGTCAAGCAGCCAGTAATTTGTTTTCTTATGGTCGCTCAGGTACACGGGAAGACGAAAAGTTGACAGTTCGCGCCCGTACCATTATCCACCCAGAACCAGGGACTTCTGTACCAGTTTACTTGGGTGAGGCCAAGCGATCGCTCGTTTCTCGTCAAAATTCTCCAGTCACAGTCAAAATTTACACAGACAATTTCGCCCAATTGCCAAAACCCACAGCTTAAGAAGCACGGAGTTAGGGGAGCAGGGAGGAATTTTTGTAGAAGTTTCTCCTTATCCCCTCTGACCCATTTCACAGGACACAATAATTTACCTGTCATCAGGATGACAAAATTTATTTTGTATTTACTGATACATTAATAGTTATTTTTAGATTAAGATATTCACACTTTAGTAGTTCCACTGTGGGTAAAAGTCAATCAGCGTGCAGGTAATGGGTATTGATAGTTGTGATTTGTCAGTTGTTATCCTAATTACCACTGTTGCCATTTTCACAAGTCTTTGCGGCACATGAGTTGGCTGTGGAGGCATACAGATAGATAGATGTATGTACCTAGGTACTTATCCATAGCTGACAATGACCATCGACACATTATTCAGTTCTCAATGACTTTTCTTGAGAATCTGAGAATGGTAATGTTAAATACGGTTATTCAAAACTTTGATAGTTCGGAATTTCAGACTAATGGACATCACAGATTCAAGCAAAGTCGTCAATTTGCTTAACCAGTTGGCGATAGGCTTTGTCTTTTTTATTAAATCGGTTAAAACCTAGTTGAGTCAGATACAAGCTTGTAGCCATCCTGAAAAAAGCGTGGCAACAAGTATCCTTGGCTGCAAGTCTATTAGATTAAGAAATATCAAGGTTTTGGCAAACTAGATTATATGTCTAATCAACTTTCTACTCAACCTTCTTTGTCTACTCAAACCTCTAGTCCGTTATTGACGCTCACAGTTGCCCCTGCAAAAGTAATTCGTGGTTCTGGGGTGCTACAAGCAGCCGCAGCAGAGATCGCCTGTTTGGGAAGTCGTCCCTTAATTGTGGCAGGTGAGTCTACTCTCGCCATCAGCAGAAAGAATTTGCAACCGATTTTAGAAACGCAACAGTTACATCCTGTCCAAGCTTCTTATGGTGCAGATTGCTGCGAAGCTAGCCTGAAATCTTTACAGAAAAAAGCAAAAGAACATAAAGCTGATGTAATTATCGGCTTTGGTGGCGGCAAAGCCTTAGATACAGCGAAATTAGTTGCACAGCAATTGCAGTTGTCAGTGGTGACAATTCCGACATCAGGGGCTACTTGTGCCGCTTGGAGTGCCTTGTCGAATGTTTATTCGGAAGATGGGGCATTTCTCTACGATGTGGGGCTGTCTCATTGTCCCGATTTATTGATACTTGATTATGACTTGATTAAAACTGCACCACAACGGACTTTAGTAGCTGGAATTGGTGATGCGATCGCTAAGTGGTATGAAGCCTCAGTTAGCAGTGGGCATTTGCAAGACACTTTAATTATTGCTGCGGTGCAACAAGCACGAGTTTTGCGAGATATCCTCTTACAAAAGTCAGCGGCCGCCTTGAAAGAACCAGGTAGTGAAGTTTGGCGAGAAGTCGTAGATGCTACTGTTTTATTAGCTGGGGTAGTTGGGGGACTTGGAGGGGCGCAGTGTCGCACAGTTGCAGCCCATGCCGTGCATAATGGTTTAACGCACATTTCAGGACATGAGAGTATTCATGGCGAAAAGGTTGCTTTTGGGATTTTGGTACAACTGCGTTTAGAAGAAATGCTACAAGGCAATCAATTAGCCGCATCAGCAAGACAACAGTTGTTAAAGTTCTACGCAGAAATTGGACTACCCCAAAAATTAAGTGATTTGGGATTGGGCAATATTACATTAGGCGAGTTGCAAACAGCCGCTGAAATTGCTCTAGTTCCTAATTCTGACATCCATCGACTACCATTTAAAGTCGCGTTGGAACAATTGATGGCGGCAATGGTTTCCACCACTGCACCCATAGATAGTAGAGACAGTAGAGACATAAATCGAGTTTCGCCCAAGGGAATGAGTGACGAGGTTGAAGCATGAGTTTAGATTGGATTGTCCCAGCAGAACGTATACAAAAACTGCCACCCTATGTATTTGCCCGTTTAGATGAACTAAAAGCTAAAGCACGGGAACAAGGGTTAGATTTAATTGATTTGGGTATGGGAAACCCCGATGGTGCAACACCAGCACCAGTTGTAGAAGCTGCGATCGCAGCCTTGAAAGATCCCGCCAATCACGGTTATCCTCCCTTTGAGGGGACTGCTAGTTTTCGCCGTGCGATCACCAATTGGTATCGCCGCCGCTATGATGTCATTCTCGATCCCGATAGCGAAGCTTTACCGCTACTTGGTTCTAAAGAAGGATTAACCCATTTAGCGATCGCCTACGTTAACCCTGGCGATTTAGTTCTGGTTCCTTCCCCAGCTTATCCCGCCCATTTTCGCGGCCCTGCGATCGCAGGGGGGAAAATCCATAGTTTGATTCTTAAACCAGAGAATGACTGGTTAATCGATTTAGCTGCTATTCCTGACGAAGTTGCCAGACAAGCTAAAATTCTCTATTTCAACTATCCCAGCAATCCCACTGCTGCCACAGCCCCCCGCGAATTCTTTGAAGAAATCGTCGCCTTCGCCCGCAAATATGAAATTTTACTGGTGCATGATTTGTGTTATGCCGAGTTAGCTTTTGATGGTTATCAACCCACTAGCTTGCTAGAAATTCCCGGCGCGAAAGATATTGGTGTGGAATTTCACACCTTATCTAAAACCTATAATATGGCTGGTTGGCGTGTTGGGTTTGTGGTGGGGAACCGCCATGTCATTCAAGGTTTGCGAACACTAAAAACTAACTTGGATTACGGTATTTTTTCCGCTTTGCAAAAAGCAGCCGAAACCGCCTTGCAATTGCCAGATGTCTATTTGCATGAGGTACAACAACGTTACCGCACCCGCCGCGATTTCCTGATTAACGGGTTAGGAGAGTTGGGTTGGGATATTCCCAAAACCAAGGCGACAATGTATCTTTGGGTGAAGTGTCCCGTTGGCGTTGGTTCCACGGATTTTGCCCTGAACGTGTTGCAGCAAACAGGCGTTGTAGTTACCCCAGGAAATGCCTTTGGGGTTGCAGGTGAGGGTTATGTAAGAATCAGTTTGATTGCCGACTGCGATCGCTTGGGTGAAGCTTTACATCGCTTTAAACAAGCTGGTATCCGCTATCAACCGGAAGCTGTAGTCTCTGCTTGAGGAGCGATCGCTGATCTCGTTAGTTGATTAAAGGAAAAATTTCCTCCGTAAATACCTCTTTCACATATTCCATTACAATCGGTGACTGGGTATAGCCACCAACCTCTGTCTCAATTAAAGAACGCCTAATCAATCTTTCTACAGCATCAAACAGTTTTGCTTTAGATACAGTAGGCACAATTTTGGTGTGTAAGTAATTAATAGTAGTAAATTGCTGATTTATTTGTAACCAGTACATTACCTGCTGTTCCAAAGCCGAAAGGTGATGGAATTGCCGATCAAGTAAGTGGCGGATACTACTGAATACGAAGGTATTTTGCTCTAGAAAGTTGTTGATATCTTTATTAAATAAGTTAATGATGGTATTGGCAGCCACCCGGATTTTTAGGGGGTTATTATTGTATAAATTGCATAATTTATATTTATCCTCATCTGTACCCAAGAGCGGATAGGATTGCAGTATGAGAAAGGCTGCTTCAAGTGAGCCAAATAATTTAAGGGAGCTAACCCAACGGTTAGCTCCCTCCAAAAAATTCATTTCTACTGGTTTCTCTCTAGTAGTTAAAATTACGCAGCTTTTATGCTCTACTTCTGCTATTACCCGGATTAACTCAGTATATTCTTGATAATCGGAGCGATATTTACCAGTATGACCAACATCTAAGACTGTTTCTAGGCTATCTAAAATAATTAGACACCGGGAAGTACGCAGATAATAAATGAGTTTGTTGATGTCGGGTTTGGGTTCTTGATAATTGGATACAAAGGATAGCAAATCAGTTATGATCTCATCAAAGGATGGGGCTTGACGGAGCGATCGCCAAATCACAGAATCAAATTCACCCTGGATCTGTTTTGCCAGCTTGGCAGTTAAAATGGTTTTACCAACCCCACCCCTGCCGAAGACTGTAAGCAAGCGACACCTATCTTGCAATATCCATGATTCTAACTGTGCCATTTCTTGGGTGCGATCGTAAAACACTGAGACATCAACCGCAGTTCCCCAGTCTTGGTATTTGTTGCTTTTTAACTCCTGTGTATTTATACTTTTTTTGAGAGAGGTAGGCTCAAAATCAGGAGTGGAAATTTCTCTCCAATCTAGGTTTAATTTCCGACATATTTCTTCAAAGGTTCCATACAGAACGGGTTTACAATTGAGGAATCTACTAATTGTGTCTATGGATAATCCCGTTTCATAAGCCAAGGATTTTTGGGTAGGATATCCATTCTCAGAAAGTGCAATTTTGACATGGTTAATCCTCTGATGATTTACTCTCAATGAGCGTGTCATTAATTCTTTTGTTATTTTACTTTGTAAGTATCTAATATAAAAACCTTGATATTTTATCAAGTTTATGTAAAGTTTTCGCTGCATCGGATTTTTCACTGAATCATATATATATATTTATCTATGTTCAAGCTGAGTTAAGCCTGTAATAGTTGATGAAGCCGTAAAAGTCAGTTAAAACTCATAAGAAAGTCATAAGAAAGCCATAAGAAGTCAGTGATTATCAGGCTTGTACTCAGCAATGGGTAGTATATGATGTTGGTGTTTATAGTAAATGTACCAATTCTAAATTATTTGTGAAAATTCATTCATATTGCAGAGATGCAGCAATGCTATATCTCGTCTATAACGCTGAATTGTATCTTCACTAATAATTTAGGATTGCTATCGGTTTAGGAATCCAACCAAATTCTCAAATGAAACAGCCCTGCCTTAACAAGGGGGCAAAAAATTCTCAAAATTCCCTTTTTTAAGGGGGATTTAGGGCGATTTTATGATGTTTTGCAGTATAGAGATGTGTGTACACCGTAGCCTTACAAAGAAGGCAAATGGAGTATCTGCATAACTATTGATACTGCAAAGCATTTTCCAAATACCAAATTCAGGGATCAATCATGTCTAATATTATTTTCGCTAACAATCTGGAAATTGATGTCACCATTCAACAGGAATGGCTTGATATTGTGAATGTAGCCCGAAACGATGCCTATTATTATCTCAGCAGTTTCCGAAATGATACAGGGTATACAGAGAAGTTACAGACTGCGTTTGGTAATAATTTTGATAGTGAAGTAGCTAATCAATTATTTGATGGTTTTTCTCAAGGGAATTTTAGTACTATTCCTACTATCGAGATTGTGAATCGAAATGATCTCAATGGTGCAAATGGTGCTTTTGCTATAGCTACAGGCAAGATTTATTTAGCTGCTGATTTTATTAGCCAAAATGCTCAGAATCTTGATGCTATTGTGGCGGTATTGCTGGAGGAAACTGGGCATTCTATTGATGCAAAAATTAATGTAGCAGATGCAGCAGGGGATGAGGGTGATATTTTTGCGAGGTTGGTGCAAGGGAAGAGTATAAGTCAGCAACAGTTAGCGGTTTTGAAGGCTGAGGATGATACTACAACTGTAACGTTGGATGGTCAGGTTGTTCAGATTGAGATGAATTGGCAATACACTAATCAAGCTTGGTATGGTGATTCAAATGATGATGATTTTGGTGTAAACAACTTTAACAAAATGAACATATTTGACACTGTAAAAAAATCATTTGGACCTGTACATGGACTGGGTGGTAACGACGTTATTTTTGGAAGTGGTTATTTATGGTTCAATAACGTTGGCAATGACAACCTATATGGCGACTCAGGTGATGATAAGCTCTGGGGTCTCAAGGGTAATGATGCCCTATATGGTGGACAGGGCGATGATGTACTTGGTGAAGATAGTGGCGACTATGAAGAAGCCGGCAATGATGCCCTATATGGTGGATCTGGTAATGATAACCTGTACGGCGGACCTGACAATGATTATCTCTTTGGTGAAGAAGGCAATGACTACTTAGATGGTGGAACAGGCAGTGATCAACTTGATGGTTATAGTGGAGATGATCAACTGTTTACTGGTGAAATTTCCGATACAGATTCACACTATTTAACCGGCGGTCTTGGAGTGGATACATTCAACGTTGGGTTGAGTAGAGGATCATTCAATGCTTCTTACGCCGCCTCAATAGCAGGTCATGTTGATAAAATCGGAAAAATTACTCTAGATGTATTCAAGAATTTTTCTACTAGTGCAGAAAAATTTATCAAGGACAATGCTTGGCTGGCAAAATTATCACTAGGTTCAACTGTAATCAGCGAGATATTCGGATTAATCAAAGATTTTACCCCAAAAGTCACTACAGGACTTTGGAAACAAACAGTAGTGATTAAAGATTTTACTCTTCTAGATACGCTTGTTTTACCTGCTAGTCTCAAGGACAAACTGGTTTTAAACTTGAGTAGTATTACCCAAGTGAATATTGCCACAGAACTTAACGGATCTGTCGCTCTTCATCAAGGATATGGGCAACTACAGCAAGCCAATAATCAGACAACGCCATATATTTTTTTACTGGATGAAGATTCCAATGGAGATCGCACAGAGGATTTGCGGCGTTATGTGTTTAAAGAATATACAGACCCGACGAAACCAGACGTAGTGTTATATAAGCTAGTACCAGTAACGGTTGTGGTTGATAAAAATGAAGATATTAGAGGATATAGTAATGACGATGTTCTATTTGGCTGGGGAGGTGATGACAATATCAATAGCGGTGCTGGTAATGACATCCTTGATGGTGGTGATGGTAATGACACTCTGATGGGGGGTGCTGATATTGACACCCTTAATGGTGGCACTGGTGATGATGCTCTTGATGGCGGCACTGGTGATGATACCGCAGTTTTCACTGGGTATGCTGTTAATTATCAAATCTCTTTATTAAGTAATGGAGATGTGCAGGTTAAGGACTCTCAAGGTAATGATACCCTCAAAGACATTGAACGAATCAATTTTGGAGGGGTAACATATAAAGTCTTCAAAGGAGACGGTTTAGATAATACTTTAACAGCAGACGTATACTCTTTTTCAGCTTTAATGTTTAGTGGTGCTGGCAATGACAACATCTATGGTGGTTTTGGTAATGACATTATCTATGGTGAGTCAGGTAATGATAATATTTCTGGCTCTCGAGGAGACGACACTATCTATGGCGGGTCAGGAAATGACATCATTGATGGCTGGGAAGACAATGACTATATAGATGGTGGTGATAATGACGACACCATCAATGGCAATATTGGCAATGACACCATCTATGGCGGATCAGGAAATGACAACATTTATGGTGGTAATGATTATGACATCGTAGTTTTCACAGGAGCTTCTGTTAATTATCAAATCTCTTTATTAAGCAATGGAGATGTGCAGGTTACTGACTCCCAAACTAGTAGAGATGGTACTGATATCCTCACAGATATTGAACAAATCAATTTTAATGGAGGGGGGATATATCAAGTTTTCAAAGGAACCGATTCCAATGACACTTTAAGAGCAGGTGGTTACTGGGCTTTAATGTTTGGTAGTGTTGGTAATGATACCTACGTTGTCTATCAAACCGCCGATATCATTACCGAAAATGCCAATGAAGGTACAGATACAATTCAATCCAGTGTAACGTTTAGTCTTGCCAACCAGCCAAACATCGAAAACCTTACCCTTACAGGAATAGCCGCGATTAACGGTACAGGGAATGCAGGTAATAACATCATTACAAGTAACGCTGGTAATAACACCCTCAATGGTGGTGCAGGTAACGATACCTTATATGGTGATGATTATGATGTCGCATTTAATCCATCGCTTCAAGGCAGTACTGAATTTACTTACTCAAAAGCATGGACTAGCTTTAATGCCATGCCACACCAGTTAGCAGATGTAAACGGTGATGGTCGTGCTGATATTGTTGGATTTACGGGCTATGATGTCTATGTGGCTATTGGACAAACTAACGGCACATTTGCTCAATCATTTAAAGGATACACTCCCACTGCCTCCACTAATTTTTTTGGAGGTAGCTTCAATAGCAATCCACGGCAGGTAGCAGATGTGAATGGCGATGGTTGTGCTGATATCATTGGGTTTGGTAACCATACTCTCTATGTCGCTCTTGGTCAAGCTAATGGCACATTCGGTTCTGCAATTGTAGCCAGCACGGAGTTTGCTACATCTGGATACAGTTTTAATCAAAATCCACGGCAGATAGGAGATGTCAACGGCGATGGTCGTGCTGATTATGTTGAGTTTGGTAACGGTGGTATCTACGTGGCTCTTGGTAAAGATAATGGCACTTTTAGTTTATCATTTCCAGCCCTTTCTAACATTAGTTCCACGGACAACTGGACTAACTTTGATCAAAATCCACGCCTTTTAGCAGACGTAAACGGCGATGGTCGTGCTGATATTGTTGCTTTTGGTAACAATAATGTCTATGTCGCTCTTGCTAAATCTGACAACACAGGCACATTTAATTCAGCGATTTCAGCCACTACTGAATTTACTTACTCAAAAGCATGGACTAGCTTTAATGCCTTGCCACGTCAGGTAGCAGATGTAACTGGTGATGGTCGTGCTGACATTGTTGGATTTGATCGCGGTACTGTCTATGTGGCTTCTGGTCAAGCTAATGGCACTTTTAGTACACAATTTCAAGCCCTTTCTAATATTAGTCCCACGGACAACTGGAATACCTTTGATCAAAATCCACGTCAGGTAGCAGATGTAAACGGCGATGGTACTGCTGATATTGTTGCTTTTGGTAACAATACTGTCTATGTCTCTGTTGCTAACACAGGGAAAGATACTCTAACTGGGGGACTTGGAAAAGATACTCTAACTGGGGGTGCTGGCGCAGATCGTTTTGACTACCGCAACTTAGCTGATTCCCTCTTCAATAGTTGTGATGTTATTACTGATTTCAATGCTAAATCTGGTAATGATTTATTCCTCGTTTCCACTGCACGCAGCGTATTTTCTAATGCGGGATCTGTTGCAACACTTGATATAGCAGGCATTGCAGCCAAGTTAACTACCGCTAATTTTGGAGCAAACTTTGCTGCTCAATTCACCTTTGGTAGTCGTACCTTTGTTGCTATTAATGATGCAACAGCAGGGTTTAATCAGGCTACTGATGCCATCATTGAGGTGACAGGATTCACTGGAACTATTGGGCTCAGTAATTTTACAACAGTGTGATTTGGTAATGGAGGGGGATAGAAGTATTAGATCCTCCCTAGCCCTGCTTACAAAATAGGGGAATGAAACCCCCTTTTTAAGGAGAGTTGGGGGATCTACATCTTGGACAACTGCTGAAAAACCGCTTCAAAATGATTCAAAACATGATCGTGTTCATATCAACTCCCTATCCTGATCACTTATCTATTGAAATTAACTTTGTGCTGACAACCAGGTTACTAAATCATCTAAATTAGAGAAATCTAACTGGGCATCCACCAACGCCTCCAACTGGGGAATCGATAAACTGGTAATTCTCTGCTCTAAATCAGGAGCAATTTCCCCAAAGCGTCGCCGGAGTAAGCGAAGTAGCAATGTCACCTCTCCTTCTTGTCGCCATTCTTCCCGTTGCTTAAGATAAGCTGGTGATAAGTTCATAATCAACTCCCTATCCTCATCACTTACATTATCTTTCACCTCTATATTTTTGCGCCAAGAAGCTAAAATCTCCAGCAATTGATCCCATTTAGAACTTTCTTCTGACAGTTGAACCAACTCTTCTACCGCCTGTTTTTGCGTCCTTCCCTTCCCCAAAACCCTTAGCCATAGGGTATCTTCAATAACAGGTAACTGATTAATAGCTACGATCGCTCCTTTCAACAATTCTGGCAGAAAATAAACCCCCTCAACCCAATTCTCTGACTCTTGAATTTTCCCCCCAAATCCGTTCAGCATTCTAGGAGAACAAGAAGGGGTTAAAATCCATAAACATGGCAATTCTCCCTCTGACAAAGACCGTTTTTCCCGTTTTGCTTGTCGTAATAAATCTCCATGAACCGTATATAACTTTAATAAACAACTCCTAATTTCCACTTCACTAGGAGCATTACGGAACGGTTCAAATAGACAACTAGTTGCAGCCATTTTTGCCAATAAACCTAATTCTGATGTATTAGATGGAGACGTATTGGGGACAAACCAAACATCTATCTCACGAACTTCGCTTTTAACATCTTTGCTAGTTTCTACTTTACCTAAAGAGGTTAACAACTCTTCTAGATATTCCTTGGCAAATTGGTCATGGGGTTGTCGAGTCATGAAATTATGATTGCCAGCATTGTTAATTTTGCAGTAATTAGTATTTTTTCATATCCGGGAATAATATCTCAAAGAATGCAAATATTTAACTTTATATATTCTCAATTTGAAAATATCGAAGATTTTTAGCACAATATCAGGTTGTATCAATATCTCCCCACTCTTTGCATCAGGGGGGAATTGTTTTTTCAATTTCGGCTGAGGTTTTATTGATGAGTGCGATCGCGCAAGCACTATAATGACATCCGTCGTTGCTGACTTATCAGTTCACATTTTTGTTGCTTTAGGTGCGATGTCTGACGACAAGCCTTACGGCTACGCACCTAAAGCTATAGTTTCTAGTTCACAATAGAGTTAACATACCCTTATCGAACTGTAATTGATGCTCACCTCCTCAGCTACCATTCCTCATATAATTGCTGCTGGCTTTCACGCCCTTTCTGATCCACTCAGGATTAGTGTGCTGGAATTGCTCCGACAGCGAGAATTATGTGTATGTGATTTGTGCGAAGCCTTGGGGGTAAATCAATCGAAACTATCTTTTCACCTGAAAACCCTCAAGGAAGCCGGCTTAGTTAACTCCCGTCAGGAAGGACGTTGGATTTATTACAGTTTGAATCTGTCCCAATTTAGTGTTTTAGAGGAATATCTGGCAGATTTTAGCCATAATTCTATAATTTCATCTGCCCGTTCCTGCTGTGATTAAGAAAGAGTTTAGATAAGTTAATTCATTGAAACCAGAATCTTACAGCTTCAAGCCCTAGAAGTGTCAACTAGGACTGATTCCGTTTGTGCTGAATTAATTTATTTAATGCATCAAGTTTTTTTGATGAATTTTTATGTATAGTGCTATGCTTTATATTGACACATCAAGTTTTTTTGAAATGATATAAACATACTTTCAAAATTACCCCTAACGGTGAGGTCAATGAACGCAATAGCAAAGAAATTGGCTCTCTTATTTGGAGTGTTGGCTTTTGCCACCAGCTGCACAGCCACACCTAATTCATCTACTCAAACTCAGTCGTTGCCAAAGGTTACGGAAGTCAGTAATTCGACAAAGGTAACGACAATTAAGATTGATGGTTCTAGCACAGTGTATCCGATCGCAGAGGCGATCGCTAACCAGTTTCAACAGAACAAGCAACAGTACAAGGGACGGGTTGTAGTTAGCTTTTCCGGTACTAGCGCCGGGTTTAAAAAGTTCTGTAGTAAACAGACAGACATCAGCAACGCCTCGCGTCCTATCCTGAAAGCAGAGATAGAAGCTTGCAACAAAAATGGTGTCAAGTTTATCGAGCTTCCCGTTGCCTTTGACGCGCTGACTGTTGCCGTAAATTCCGAAAATACTTGGGCAAAAGATATTACTGTAGCCGAATTGAAAAAGCTTTGGGAGCCAAATGCCCAAGGAAAAATCACTCGTTGGAACCAAGTGCGATCGTCTTGGCCCGATAAACCAATTAACTTGTATGGTGCAGGTGGTCAGTCTGGTACTTTTGATTACTTCACAGAAGCTATTGTTGGTAAAACTAGAGCCAGCCGCACTGACTACATCTCCAGTGAAGATGATCTTGCTCTAGTGCGTGGAGTTGGCACAGATCCTAATGCCTTGGGTTATTTCGGGCTTGCTTATTATGAAGACAACAAAAGTCGGTTAAAACCTCTTGCAATTGATAGCGGTAAAGGAGCAGTATTGCCATCAACTGAAACTGTTGAAAAAGCTGAATATCAGCCATTAGCTCGACCTTTGTTGATTTATGTTAATGCTCAGTCTTTACAAAATCAGCCAGAACTCAAAGAATTTGTAGATTATTACCTAAAGTACGCTCCAATAACAACTAGTTCGGTTGGGTATGTGCCTTTACCTAGTGAAGCCTATGAACTGGCAGAAAAACACTTTCAAGCTGGTAAAGAAGGAACAGTATTTGCAGGCAAAGAGCAGATAAACTTCCAAATTAGTGATTTGTTGAAAACACCACAAAAATAGTGGTTTAACTCAAAAATACTGATGTAAAAGAAAGTTTTGATAAGTTCGTAGTAAGCACTTTAGTGCTTAAAAAATTAAGGACTAAAGTCCTTACTACAAACATACTATTGAATAAATTTGGTGCTACCCATTAATTGAGGATGCATTCACAAACTCAGATTTTGTTGATTTAAATAAACTTAGGAAAACTGATGAGAGTACGTGTTGGCATCAACGGATTTGGCAGAATTGGACGGCTAGCTTTGCGGGCTGCTTGGGGTTGGTCAGAGCTTGAGTTTGTCCATATCAATGAGATTAAAGGCGGGGCAGTAACAGCTGCTCATTTGCTCAAATTTGATTCTGTTCACGGGCGTTGGGCACCGGAAGTAGAAGCACAAAGCGATGATCGCATTCTCATTGATGGCACACCCCTCAGCTTTAGTGAACATTCTCAACCGGGTGAAGTCCCTTGGGAAGAGTTAGGCGTTGATCTCGTGCTGGAATGCTCCGGCAAGTTTAGGACTCCTGCCACTCTAGATCCGTATTTTAAACGGGGAGTACAGAAAGTAATTGTGGCTGCTCCGGTGAAGGAAGAAGCCTTGAATATTGTCATGGGGGTTAATGACCAACTTTATGAGCCAGAAAAACATCATCTGTTAACTGCGGCTTCTTGTACTACTAACTGTTTGGCTCCAGTTGTGAAGGTGATCCATGAAGGCTTGGGCATTAAACATGGAATTATTACCACAATCCATGACAACACCAATACTCAGACCATTGTGGATGCCCCTCACAAGGATCTGCGCCGCGCAAGAGCTACCAGTTTATCTTTGATTCCTACTACCACTGGATCGGCAACTGCGATCGGGTTAATTTATCCCGAACTCAACGGCAAACTCAATGGTTTGGCAGTACGGGTGCCATTGCTCAATGCTTCTTTGACAGACTGCGTGTTTGAAGTTGTGCGACCCACCACAGTAGAAGAAATTAATAGCTTACTAAAAGCAGCTTCAGAGCAAGCACCGCTCAAAGGAATTTTGGGCTATGAAGAACGTCCTTTAGTATCTATCGACTACAAAGACGATCCTCGATCTTCCATCATTGATGCCCTCTCCACAATGGTGGTAAACGAGACGCAAGTGAAAATACTCGCTTGGTATGACAACGAATGGGGCTATGCCAACCGGATGGTTGAACTCGCCCGGAAAGTAGCTCTGAGTCTTAAACATTAAAGGTGATTGAGCATGGGAAAGAGGCAGAGGGGCAGGGTGCGGGGGGCAGAGGGGAAAACTCTTCTCTGCTCCCCACTCCCTGCTCCCTGCTCCCTACTCCCTGCTCCCTGCTCCCCACTCCCCACTCCCTCATCTCCTCATGGCTTCTACCACAGCTTCTAGCGCCAATTTCAAAAACTATATCCTCGTGACCCTTGCCTATTGGGGTTTCACTATTACTGATGGTGCCTTGCGAATGCTGGTGTTGCTCTACTTTAACAACATTGGCTATACCCCATTACAAATCGCTTCTTTATTCTTGTTCTATGAAGTCTTTGGAGTTATTACAAACTTTTTAGGTGGTTGGATTGGTTCTCAGTTAGGGCTAAAAGTTACCCTTTACACTGGTATCGGGCTACAGGTTTTCTCAATGGTGATGCTTTCATGGCTCAATCCAGATTGGGCGCAGTGGATTGCAGTCGGTTATGTGATGGTGGCACAGGCATTTTCTGGGATTGCCAAAGACTTAACCAAGATGAGTTCTAAGAGCGCTATTCGGTTGGTAGTTCCCCAAGATGCGCAGTCGTCTTTGTTTAAGTGGGTAGCAGTTCTAACGGGTTCCAAGAATGCCCTTAAAGGAGTAGGCTTCTTTGTCGGTAGCGCCCTCCTGGCTTCGGTTGGCTTCGTCAATTCCCTGTGGATTATGGCAGGGGGACTGTTCTTGATTATGTTCACGGGGCTACTGTTGCCTAAAGGGATGGGCAAAATTAAGAAGAAAGTCAAGTTTAGCCAACTCTTTTCTAAGAGCCAAGAAATCAATATTCTTTCGGCTGCTCGATTCTTTTTATTTGGTTCGCGGGATGTCTGGTTTGTTGTGGCATTACCAGTATTCTTACGGGAGATTTTAGGTTGGTCGTTCTATCAGGTTGGTGGATTCTTAGCTTGTTGGGTAATTGGCTACGGACTTGTTCAGTTCCTAGCGCCAACACTGATTCAACGATTTGGTTCTGGCCGTCCACCGGAATCAAAGACCATCCAGTTTTGGACGTTTACTCTAACAGTAGTTCCAGCTGCGATCGCTCTTGCTCTCCAAATAGGTATACCTGCAAATATTGCGATCGTTGGCGGACTCCTGATCTTTGGTGTAGTGTTTGCCTTCAACTCAGCAGTTCACTCTTATCTAGTGCTGGCGTTTACTGATGACGACAAGGTAGCGCTGAACGTTGGTTTTTATTACATGGCAAACTCTGGTGGTCGCTTGATAGGTACTGTCTTATCAGGTTTGATATATCAGTTTTTCGGTTTAGTTGGTTGTCTGTGGACATCCATGTTTTTTGTACTAGCAGCAGCATTGATTTCTCTGAAGCTACCCGATCCCGAACCCAGCAAAGCGATTCCCTCCGGGACGGCAAAGCCGAACGCCTGGAAAGCTGGAGATGGAGATTAGGGCATTGGTTATTCTTCCTTGTCTCCAATAATTAGCTTTTAATTTCAGGCTTAAATCCATGAGTAGGAATCCGCAAGTGAATACAGCCCCAGTGCAAGCAGGGAGTAATCTCAGTTTTTTTGAAAGATACCTCACCGTTTGGGTGTTTCTGTGCATCTTGGCGGGAATTGCTCTAGGAAGATTATTTCCACAGGTGGCGGTGACGCTGGATGCGTTGAGTATCTATCAAGTGTCAATTCCCATTGCAGTATGTCTGTTTTTCATGATGTATCCCATCATGGTGAAAATAGATTTTACTCAAGCTGCAAATGCTATCCGTGCCCCAAAACCAGTTATTCTCACTTTGGTGGTGAATTGGTTGATTAAACCATTCACGATGGTGGTATTTGCCCAGTTTTTCTTAGGTTGGTTGTTCCGTCCGTTAATTGCGGGAACAGAATTAATTCGTGGTGACGAAGTAGCGATCGCTAATTCCTACATTGCTGGTACGATTTTACTGGGAATTGCTCCTTGTACTGCAATGGTGTTGCTGTGGGGTTATCTTTCCTATGGCAATCAGGGACACACTTTGGTGATGGTGGCAGTTAATTCTCTGATGATGCTGTTTTTGTATGCACCTTTAGGCAGGTGGTTATTGGCAGCCAATGATTTAATAGTGCCGTGGCAAACAATTGTTTTGTCAGTACTGATTTATGTCGGCTTGCCATTAGTGGCAGGAATGTATAGCCGTTATTGGATTTTCAAATACAAAGGTAAAGACTGGTTTGAACGGAGATTTATCAAGTATCTCAGTCCAATTGCTATTACCGCCCTGCTGATTACTTTGATTTTGCTGTTTGCGTTTAAGGGTGAATTGATTGTTAGGAATCCCTTGCACATCTTGTTAATTGCCGTGCCACTATTCATCCAAACTAATTTTATTTTTTTGATTAGTTATGTGGCAGCCTTAAAGCTGAATATATCTTATGAGGATGCCGCACCCGCAGCATTAATTGGAGCTAGCAATCACTTTGAAGTTGCGATCGCTACAGCAGTAATGCTGTTTGGCTTAAATTCTGGTGCTGCACTTGCTACAGTGGTAGGTGTTTTAATCGAAGTCCCAGTAATGTTGATGCTGGTTGAGGTTTGTAAGCGAACCGCCGCCTGGTTCCCACGAGAACCGGAAAAGGCAACATTGCGAGATCCACGTTGTAATTCGTAATTCGTAATTCGTAATTCGTAATTAGGAATAATATTAATAAACTTACAAGGAGCAAAATTATGGCACTGCTGAAGACTCATGTGGCTTTGAATGTTACTGACATTGAAAAGTCTGTGACATTTTATCGGGCAATGTTTGGCGTGGAACCTGTGAAGTATAAAGATGACTACGCTAAGTTTGATATTCCTAGCCCAGCGTTAAATTTAACATTAAATCTGGCTTCTAGTGTCCAGGCTGGTGGTGCATTGTCTCATTTAGGTGTACAAGTTGAAAGTACGGAAGAAGTAGAATCTGCTATCCAAAGGTTTACGGAGGCAGGACTAGCATTATTTACCGAGGGCAACACTGATTGTTGCTATGCTTTGCAAGACAAAGTTTGGGTAACAGATCCAGATGGGAACCGTTGGGAAGTTTTTGTGGTGAAGGTGGAAGATACAGCGCCAGAAAAGAATTTGGTGACTACAGTTAATTCGGCTGGGGTAGTTAAGGCTGTTAATAAGCCGTGTTGTGCTTAGAGTAAACCTACTGCAAAGTATTACCAGAGGCAAAAGCCGCCTCTGGTGACTCAGATAGAACAAACAGAGGGGGAGGAATTATGAAAAAAGTGGTGTTTGTTTGTATGCATAATTCCCGCCGTTCCCAAATGGCAGAGGCATTTGCACATACATTCGGCAAAATAAAATTGCTGTCACAATGCTATAAGACAATACAGTTCAGTTAAGCATTTCTTTCTTCCCTTTTTTCTCTTTCTTCTCTTCCTTTGCGCACTTTGCGTCCTTTGTGGTTCGTTAAAAAATTGACTTTGTTTGACAAAGAGTTAAGCCTTAACCCAAGCGTATTGTGCTATACGAGCGATCGCTGTTGCGGTAGTCGAAGCTGTCTGATAGATAATTAAATACAAATTGTTTTACATTTTTCAACGCCAAGTTTGCACAACCTGACCCTTTAACTGTTGTCCTAACCAAGGTGTATTTTGGGAAAGTGTGTAAAGACTTTTTCGTTCAACTTTCCAGGTTTGCTGGGGATCAAATAAAGTGAGTTCTGCTGGTTGATGAGGTAAGATCGCACTGAGTTTTTGCCCCAAACATTCTGCTGGACTAGTACTCAATGCTCGCCATAATTCTAAAGCTGTAAATTCCTCAGTTTCAACAAGATATTGCCACAGCAAAGGTAATGCTAACTCTAAACCAATTGCCCCGGCTGGTGCTTCGGCAAAGGCTTGGACTTTTTCTTCGTAGCTGTAGGGTGTGTGATCAATAGCGATCGCATCTATCACACCTGCACGCACTCCTGCACGCAACGCCGCTACATCACTGGGATTTCCTAAAGGCGGGTCTAAATGCAAGCTAGTGTTATAACTCTTAACTGCTTTTGTATCAAGTAAAAGGTGCATCCAGGTGGTACTGGCGGTGATGGGTAAACCAGCAGCTTTGGCTGAGGCGATTAGTTCCACGCTGCGAGATGTAGAGACGCGCATAATGTGGACTGGTGTACCGATGGCTGCAACCAATTCTAACAGAGCTGCGATCGCACTAGTTTCTGCACTGGCGGGTATTGGGGGTAAACCGAAACGCAGAGCATCTGGCCCTTCTCTCATTACACCATTTGCTGTTAATTGGCGATCGCTAGGCCAAAATGCTACTGGTTTACCCAACGGCTGGACATATTCTAACACTCGCCCCACTAGCGCCAAATTCTCCAGTGGCTCACCATCGCTAAAACCAACAACTCCAGCAGATGCCAAATCTGCCAATTCCGTCATTTGCTTCCCAGCAATATCTAGGGTGATAGCACCCCAAATATTCAGCAAGGGGGGAGAAAAATTGCCCCTTTGTCCCCCTTGTCCCCCTTGTCCCTCTCTCCTCTGGTGCAACTGTGCCAAAATTGCAGGGTTATCAATAACTGGGGATGTATCGGGTAAAATGCTAACTCTGGTAAAGCCGCCAGCAGCAGCAGCTTGTAAGAAAGACAAAAGGGTTTCCCGTTCTTCAAATCCTGGTTCACCGGAGTGGCTGTACAAATCCACTAACCCAGGCCCGAGAACTAATCCCTGACAATCTCTGATTTGAGTATCGGGACTGATATCAGCAATGTGCGAAGCCACTGCTTGGATAAAACCATCAGCAATCAGCACATCAAAGAGTTCATCAATTTCCGAAACTGGGTCAATCACCCGTACTTTTTGCAGCAGTTCAGTCATAAAGTTTTTTAGTTATGAGTTAGGGGTTATAAATTAGGAGTTATGAGTTAGGAGTTATGAGTTATTTGTTCCTCGCCCATCACTTCTAACTTTATTCATCACTCATAATTTTTCACTCCTAACTTTATTCCTAACTCCTGTACAGACGCGATTAATCGCGTCTCTACTCCATTACAATGCCCCTGCTGCTGTTTTATCTAGTACGCCTCCACCGAAGTGAGCGGTGATGTTCATCGCTTGCAATACTGGTAAACCATCGATTCCAGAAGGGTAGTCGATAACGCTGACTGCGCCATTACCCTGGCGGAAATTCCAGAAATTTTCTAGCGATAAACCCAGAATGTGACAAAGTAAGGTTTTATTAGTTGCGTCGTGAGCTACTACTAATACAGTTTTGAATTGATTAGTGGATGCGGTTTGTACAATTGATTGCCAAGCTACAACGCTACGTTCCCAAACCTCTTGCAAATTTTCGCCTTCAGGCATTTGCACTTCGGCTGGTACTAACCGCCAGCGCTGCAACTCTCCTGGAAATTCTTGCTCTATTTCAGTTTCTAATTTTCCTTCCCAGAGTCCGTGGCTGATTTCTCTTAGACCATCTTGCAAGTCTAACTTTACATTAGGATGTTGTTTTAGGATAATCTCTGCTGTTTCTTTAGGGCGCAGCATTGGGCTACTAACAGCAAAATCAATCGCTACCTGTTGAAGAAATTCGCCTGCTTTTTGCGACTGTTGTCTACCGTTGTCGTTGAGGGGGACATCAATTTGCCCTTGAAACCTAGTTTGGCGATTCCATTCGGTTTCGCCGTGACGCACTAGTAATAACCGTATTCCTTGATGATCGGGTCGCAATGAGGGTAGACTTTCCCCAGTGTGTTGCGTCTGATTTAAGGATTCTAGTTGAACTGGTTCGCCCAATCCCCCAGCAAAATTTAGTACGGTGATGCCACAGTTAGATTGCTGTATTGAATGATAGCGACTTGGAGGAATTCCCAAGGCTGTGCTAATGAGGGCGCGATTAATTCCGTTATGTCCCACTATAAGAATAGTTTCGCCTTGATGGTGAGACAAAGTTTCTTGCCAAAACTCCCGTGCTTGTTCGTATAAAGCAAGAACGGGAAAATGTTCTCTTGTTCCCTCTGCATCATTTAGCAGCATCCGCAGTTCATCGGGGCGTTGATGCCAAGTGCGGTAGTCTTCGGCAAATTTCTGCTTGACTTCAGCAGTCAGTAATGCTTCCCATAAGGGTAAGTCGATTTCTAGCAGCAAATCAGAAACTTGGATTACAGCAGATTGTTCAGGATTAGTAGCTAATTCACTATGAATAATATCTGCTGTGTGTTTCGCTCGTTGCAGAGGACTGCTGTAAATAGCATTAAATAAGATATTGCTGAGGGCTTTGCCAACTTTACTGGCATCGTTACGACCTTTCTCGGTTAATGTTGACGCATCAGTGCGTCCCTGAATACGCCGCTCGGTGTTATAACCGCTTTGACCGTGGCGCACAATGATGACACGAGTCATCTAAAAGCCCTCCTCTTATCTAGACGATTAATTCTACTGCAAAATGATTGCAGAATTACCGACTCAGGAAAGCCGATTTAGTAAGATGCAAAACTTTTTGATCGTAGGGGACGTAGGATGAGCAGCAAAAACCGCCGTTGTATTAACTTGCCTTGTACCCTCTTAATTACGAATTACGTTAGCGACGCAGGAGCGTCATTACGAATTACGAATTAGTAATTAATTATTTAGGAGGTGTAGGGGCACGGCACTGCCGTGCCCCTACGGGTGTACCTTGCGTAAACGAGAACTTTATACCCGATTATTCTCTCCCCAGATCCAACTGTACTTGCAATCCATCATTGTCACTTCCAGACTGAGCCGGTGTTAAGAAAACAGAAGTGTCGGGCTGTGATAATGATTCGTTAAACTGTATTCTGACTGGAGTTTTATTGTCTCTTCTATTATTGTTGGAAATGCTTGCTGGATTAGTTTGCTCAAAAAAGCTTCTAAAGTCATCTTGGGCAGTTCTATGATCAATTCCAACTAAAGAATCACCAGTTAATCTGTATTGCCCTGGATTTGAGCTTGATGCTGGTAACTGTGCGTAGACTTGGCTTCCTAAGTTTGCAAAGGCTGCCGTAATCCCCAAGAAAGCAATAATTTTGGCGTTCATTTTTTTTGTCCAAAGTATCTTTAATATTGCTTGTCTATTATTCTCTGGGAAAATGATTTTAATTAACTCTATCGTGAGGTTCTACTACAATAATTTTATTGTGTATATACTTGGCTCGTCAATGATTCTTACTGTTTTAGACGTTGCCAAGCTATAACTTTTGTATCACTTTAGACTGTAAAGTTATTTGGTTTAGTTTCTAAGCGATCGCACTTACAACAGTTTTCTTTTGTAACTGAAAAATGCGATTATAGCGAGTTTTATAGTACAAAATTACATCACGAGGTGTAGGGGCACGGCAATGCCGTGCCCCTATGAGTGTGGGTGTACCTCACGTAAAGTCTGTATCCTGCTTTGACGGGAGGCAGAGCCAAGTTGATCGCATTCCCAGTTGGAGACTGGGAACGAGGCAAGCATAAAATCATCCTGTTCATCAACAAAATCATTCTGTTCATCAACAAAATCATCCTGTTCATCAACAAAATCATCCTGTTCATCAACAAAATCATTCTGTTCATCAACAAAATCATTCTGTTCATCAACAAAATCATCCTGTTCATCAACAAAATCATCCTGTTCATCAACAAAATCATTCTGTTCATCAACAAAATCATCCTGTTCATCAACAAAATCATTATTTTTGCGACAATTACTGATATTTACATCACTTCGGATACTAATTTATGAGGACTTCACTGAGCTAAGATACAGCTTTAATAAGGCAAACTGGCTCTAAAGCAGTATGAAAGGGATACATTTATGCCTAGTCAAAAACGTACATATCGCGTTTTAGAAAAAGCTGAATTAAGAACGGCGGGACTTAAAGCCATTGATCCTACTATGGATTTTGGGGATGGGCGTAACTTGGAAAGCATGACACAACTAATTGAGCAATACCGTACAAAGATAAATGCTTATAATACTGCTCTAGCCGTGATTGACTCTTCTAGAACTGAGATGGATGAATTGGACAAAAATTTAAGTGACCTAACTGAAAAAATGCTCATTGGGGTTGCTTTTAAATACGGCAAAGATAGCCGTGAATATGAAATGGCGGGTGCTGTTCGCAAAAGCGATCGCATCCGCAAAAGCACAGCAACACGTTTAAAGGCGACTCCAAAAGAATCAGCTAGTGAGAATACAAAAACTGCATCTCTTAGTGGACTGGATGGAGCGATCGCAGAATAAATTGAGTCAGAATTGAGTCAGAGACTCAATGAATGCATTCCCATACAGAGTATGGGAACGAGGGAACGAGGAAATAGTGAATTTTAGCTTTCTACTCGCCATTCTTAGACCTTTTCCACGGTAGTTTGATTGTAAATCGACTACCTTTGCCTAGCTGACTTTCGGCATGGACTTTACCACCGTGTAACTCGACAATTTTTTGCACCATCACTAATCCTAAACCAGTGCCTGCGGAACGATGGGTGGAGGGATTTTCAACTTGCACAAAAGGTTGAAATAATTGGAAAAGGTCATCGGAAAGCATACCAATACCTGTATCAACCACACTGATAAAGATATATTCATTTGTGGAAGTTGGTTGGACTTCAATCCAAACTTTGCCTCCGTCGTGAGTAAACTTGATCGCGTTAGTTAATAGGTTAATAAATACTTGGCGAATACGACGCTCATCGACTTGGATGGGTTCGAGTTCTTCAGGTATTTGTAGACTCAGTTGGATATTTTTCTGAAACGCTAAATGTTTGACAAAACTTAGACTAGAGTCACACAATCCTTGGATCGAAGTGGGAGCTAGTTGCAGTTTTATCTTCTTGGATTCAATGTCGGTAAGCTCAAGGATTTGATTAATCAATTCTAGTAAATTCTTACCGCTGGCTTCGAGGGTATTTAGGAACTGGCGCTGTTGTTCGGTTACAGGGCCGTACACTCCTTCTTGGAGTACTTCTGTGATTCCAAGAATGGAGCCTAAGGGATTCCTCAGTTCATGGTTGATGTTTCTCAAAAAGGTGCTTTTGGCACGATTTGCCACTTCGGCAGCTTCTTTAGCCTCACGCAGAGCGGATTCTGCCCGTTTGCGATCGCATACTTCTAAAGTTAGGGCGGCAAATTCAGTTATTGAACTAACGAAGTTTTGCTCACTCAGTTCCCATGTCCGGGGAATACCAACTTGCTCATACAATACCGTTCCTACAACTTCACCCCCAACCCAAATGGAAGTATTAATTAGAGATAGGATGTTATTTGGTTCTAGCAATTCATCCCTTAATTCTTGTACCCGTGGATCGGTGCGAGTATCGGTGACGATGATAGTACGGGCAGATGCTAAAGCTTTAAAGTAGATTAAATAATCTGCAAGGTTGCGTTCTAAACCTGCCGAATGTCTTTGATTACTACGTTCGTAGAGACTTATACATTGTAGTTTGGTGCGTTCGCGATTAAATAACCACACACTGACTCGTTCTATTTCTAAGGCATTTGCTGCTTTCTCGGTGATGACTTTGAATGCTGTTTCCAGATTTCCTTCTGAAATTGCTCTGTGATTTGCCAGTTCTGCAAGTACTCGATTATGCTGGCACAGTTTTCGCTCGCTGTTACTACCTTCTTGAATCTCTTGCTGTAATTCTTGAGTTCGCTGCTGAAGTTGCAATTCTAACTCTTCATTTTTGGTAGTCTGTGCAGTAAAGGTTTTGCGTAATTGCTGCATCATCTCGTTGAAAGATCCACCCAGCATCTCTAGTTCTTTAATACCTTGTACTATCACCACTGAGTCTTTGCCATTGGGAAAATTGGCTAAATCTTTTGTTGCTGTGCTGAAGTACAGAATAGGCTGAGTTATCCAACGGGCGGTGATAATTCCCAATAAAATAGCTAATCCCAATGCTCCCAGACAAAGAAAAATTGTAGTTTGAGTATTGCGATCAATTTGTCCCATAAAGTCTGCTTCTGGGACAGCTACTATTATCAACCAATTGACATTTGGTTCGTCCTGTAACGGTCTAACTTCTAAAAATTGTCGTTTGCCGTCAAAGGAAAAATCTAGTTGCTGTAAACTGTTAATTTGGTCTAAGTTACTAAATTTAGTTTCTAAATATTTAGCGGTTGCTTGAGTAAAAGAATTCCTGCTCTGGGAAGCTGCTAACCTAATGGGTTTACCATTTTGTAAACGGAATGGTTCTTCTGTTGTAGAACTTGCTACTAATAGCCCCGATCGCTCGATAATAAAAATTTGCCCAGACTCGCCAACTTTAATATTTTGCAGCAAATCCCCAATTTGTGATATATGAGTTAGAGTGCTGTTGACTCCGAGTAACTGACCTTGGGAGTTATATATAGGTTGAGATGCACTAATTAGAAGTGTTGGTTCAGTGAGAGGTGTAAATATCTGACTAAAGCTGAATTTTTTGGCGGTAACTGCTGCTTGATAATCAGGACGCGATCGCGCATCATAGTTTTTAATCACCTCTGGTAGTTGAGTACGTTGACCTTGAGAGTCAATTTTGTAGGTGTAGAGGTCGTACTCAGTTGACTTGTCGGCTTTTCTGAGCAAAAATTGGCGATCGTTGAGCTTTTCCACCGCTAGGTGTTCTTGCTGTTCATTACTTGCCGTTAAGGCAATTGCATCAGGAAAAATCTCTAACTGCTTTATTAAGTATGACTCCCAGGTTGCCAGATTTTCCATCTTCAGCAACCCGATGTCAATCACATTTTGATTACTGCGTAGTACTTGACGCGGGGTTGAGAGATAAGCCTGTAAATTCTGCTCAACCCGATTGGCGACTTCATGACGTAATTCGCTGGCTACCTCATTGACTGCTTTTTGCCCATTGCTGATTGATAAGTATGTAGTTAATCCTACAGCTAGCAAGATTTGCAGCACAAACAACGCTACCAGAATGCGACGCAGGGGTACGCCTTTAAACAGGGAAAAAACACCACTTTGCTCAAGATTTTTGTTCATCTGCCCACTTCCCCTTCCTGTCCTGTAGTACTGAGTACAACACTTCGAGTTTGCTGTCCTGTGGGCTTATGCATAATTTGTACTCGGCCGGGTCAAGTGCCAATATACCACTTCTGGCAAAACAACAAAACGTTTAGTTAGCTGCACCTGTAGATTTTACCAGCCAAATATTGCGATCTTTAAAGCGACTAAGTACTAAGTATTGAGTACTTAGATGAGAACGGTAATTAACTCATCCCACCGCTTTAATCCGTGGGGAAATTGAAGTTATTAGTTATCCAATACGCTTGAGTTAAGAAGAATATAGCGCTTCTCGGTTGAGTCTACTCTGAAAAAGTCCCCTAAGCCGCAGTTGTCGATTCCAGAGAAACCTTATAACCAAAGCTTTGCAGATATTATCTCGTTCCCATGCTCTGCATGGGAATGCCTGATTACGAGGCTATGCCTCCAGTCAGGCATTGAGTCAGAGACTCAATGAATGCATTCCCAGTCGGAGCCTGGGAACGAGTCAAGCCTTATCAAGCTAGGTTTTTAGGACTTGTGTGTACACTAGACCTCTTTTGTGGCGCGTACAATCTGGGATTTAACAGCAAAATCTACTGCGGAAAAAACTTTATAGTATCACTGGCTATAGATAACTCCACCCTTGCACCCACAGGTAATGCTATATCTTTCAGTGTCCGCGCATGGAGTTCTTTACCAGAAGGAGTTTGTAAACAATATTGGTACTCACGTCCTAAAAATCGTCGGGTGCGGACGACTACGGGCGCATCGGTATTAGGCTTTAATATAAAGTCTTCTTGGCGGATCATGATTTCACCACTATCATCGATGTGGTTTGCTGTTAACTCAAAACTACCAATTTCTGTTTTCCATAAATTACCTTGACGACGAGCGGGAAGGAAGTTAGCTTGAGTGACAAATTCGGCAACGAATCTTGATGCTGGATGAGTATAAATTTCTTCTGGTGTGCCTAGTTGCTCTAAATGTCCTTGGCGCATGACACCCACTATATCTGAAATAGCTAATGCTTCTTCTTGGTCGTGGGTAACAAAAATTGCTGAAGTACCCGCTGCTTTGAGGATGTCGCGTATTTCTTCTCGCAAACGCAATCTAACTTGAATATCAAGATTGCTTAAGGGTTCATCTAAAAGCATGAGTTGGGGTTGGGGTGCTAAAGCGCGGGCGAGTGCAACCCTCTGCTGCTGTCCACCTGAGAGTTCGTAAGGGTAACGTTTTTCTAAACCTTCGAGTCTCACCAAAGTAATGACTTCGGCTATCCGTTTTTGTATTTGTTGTTTACTGAAATGTTTCAACCCAAAAGCCACATTTTCTGCCACATTTAAATGGGGAAACAGGGCATAATCTTGAAAAACAACGCCGATGTCGCGCTGTTCGGCTGGGATGCAAGTAGAACTATTACAAACTATCTGCCCACCAATTTTAATTTCTCCTGCTTGCGATCGCTCAAAACCAGCAATCATTCGCAACAGGGTAGTTTTACCACAACCAGATGGGCCAAGCAATCCTAATATATCTCCTTGCTGCAACGTCAAAGATACGTTATCTACAGCAGGGAAGGCACTTTCTGCAAACCGCTTGGTGACATTTTGTAAATCTAAAATTACTTGTTGCATAGGGAGTGGGAAGTAGTATAGTTCAATTACTTGAAAAGCTTCAAATTAAGGGGTCAAATTCTATAAGTGATTTACTCCTTCTGCCCCCTGTTCCCTGCCTCCTACCTCCTTCAAGACTTGCTCTTTTTTGACGTTCTCTTGAGATAGCACCAATAAAGTTGAACCCATAGAAACTAGTAGCATAGCTAATGAAGCCGCCGCCGCATCGGCAAAATCTACATTTTCTGTAGCTTGCCAAATTTGCATTGCTAAAGTACTAAAGCCAATAGGCGCTAACAGCATTGTGGCGGGTAGTTCTTTTATCGCTGTGAGAAATACCAGCACCGCACCACTCAACACACCTGGTTGTACCAGAGGTAGGGTAACTTCTCTTAAAGTTTGCCAAGCATTCCTACCTAAACTACGGGCTGATTCTTCTAGCTGGGGATTGACTTGCAAAAGCGAACTGCGGACTGTTCCCACTGATTGCGGTAAAAATAAAACTAAATATGCAAATATCAGCATCGGCAGAGTTTGGTACAGTGCTGGCAAATAGTTGGCACCAAAAAATACCAAGGATAAGGCAACAACTATTCCTGGAACTCCAAAACCTATATAAGAACAGCGTTCAATTATGGCGGTGATTTTACTCGGAAATCTGACTGCTAATATTGCTACTGGTAAGGCAAAGATGGTGGTAGCTAAAGCCGCTAATCCAGCCGCGCCAATGGAGTTGAGAATGGTGGGGAATAAATTGGGGAAAGTATAGCCACCGTTAAGTCCGCGAATCAGCCAAAATAGGGTGATACCTACTGGTAAAACTACACCAAAGCTAGTGATTAGCAGACAAAAGCCGAAAGCTGGCCATTTCCAAATTCCCAATTTGACAATTTTTGGTGGACGTAGAGAAGCGGAACCACGACTATAATAAGCTGCACGCGATCGCATTCGATATTCCAGCCACAAAATCAGCAGTACTAATGTCACCAACATCAAAGACAAAGCTGCGGCTGAGTTCCGATTAAAGCTAGTTTTATATTGTAAAAAAATTGCCCGTGTAAAGGCATCAAAGCGCATCAGCGAAGGTGTACCAAAGTCGCGCAAAGCATACAAAGCTACTAATAATCCACCTGCAATCAGTGATGGTTTCAACTGTGGCAAAACTACCTTAAAAAAGGTTTCTCTACTACCATAACCCAAACTACGAGATGCTTCTTCTAGAGATGGATCAATACCTTGTAATCCAGAACGCACACTCAGCAGCATATAGGGATAGGTAAACAAAGTGATTGCCAAAACTGTCCCAGGAAAACCATAAATGGAAGGTAATTCTTCTACCCCCAATGGTTGAAGCAACAGCTGCAAAAAGCTACCCCGTGGTGCTAAAGTTGCAATCAGCGCAAAACTGCCTACATAGCTAGGAACAGCTAAGGGTAATGTTGTTGCCACTAACCAGAAACGTCTTCCTGGTAAGTCTGTCCGCACAGTTAAAAATGCTAATGGTACGGCAATTAGTGTGGAAAATAACGTCACCGTTGCCGCCATTGCCGCACTGTTGAAAAAAACCATAATATTGCGGGGACGAGAAATCAATTCCCAGAATTCTTCCCCGCCAATACCTGCGGTGCGAATCACTAAGTATAGCAATGGCAGGGCAATGGCAATTGCCACTACCGTTGCCGCTAATGTGAGAAATAATGGAGGGCGAACCGCTTTCAACTGTTACAAAACTCCTGCCTGCTGTAATAAATTCAACGTTGCTGGCAAATCATCTAAATCTGTCAAGTTAACATTGGGTGGATTTAGCTTACTAATTGGTACTTGTTTTGATGGCGCTGGGATTCCTTTTACTAAAGGATACTCGTTAGTTTCTTGAGCAAAGTAATTTTGTGAACTCTGTTTGAGCAGATAATCAATTAAAGCTTCCGCATCAGCTTTTTGATCAGTGGTTTTCGTAATAGCTACTCCTGCCACATTAATCATTGATCCTGCATCTTTGCTTGTGTAGTGGTGAGCAACAGGAAAGTTCGGATTATCTTTTTTGAAACGATACAAGTAGTAATTATTCACTAAACCAAGATGAACTTCTCCACGTCCCACAGCTTCGACGATCGCAGAATTTTTACCGTAATCTTTGACACCATTAGATTTCATCGCTTTGAGCCATTGGAGAGTCTTTGCATCGCCATCTAAGACTCGCATTGCCGTAACAAATGACTGAAATGAGCCGTTTGTGGGTGCCCAGCCAACTTTACCGCGCCATTTCGGTTCTGTTAACTGCGAAATTGATGTCGGTAGTTCCCCTTGTTTAACTAACTTGGTATTGTAGTCAATTACACGAGCGCGACCAGAAATTCCTAGCCAATGCCCTTTAGCAGAACGAAAGCGAGAATCAACCTTATTTAGCAGTTTGGAGGCAATCGGTAGTGTTACCTGTTTTTTCTCCAAAGTGCCTAAAGCACCAGCGTCTTGAGCAAAAAACAAGTCTGTACGGCTATTTTTCCCTTCTTCCAAAAGTGCGATCGCTAATTCAGCAGTATCGCCATAACGCACTTGAATATCCTGATTCAAGTCTTTTTTTGCTTTCTCTATTAAGGGGCCAATTAGTTTTTCTTCTCTGCCTGAATAGATTACGAGGGTTTTCGTTTGGGCATTTACAGCCACCCCGATTCCCCAACCGAGCGTTACAGCTAGAGCTAATGCTGAAACTTTCAGCAATGGTAAACTTTTCAATCTCCAATCCTCCACCTTAATACTTACCAGGAAGTTTTTGCAATAATCTTGGTATTCTCAACCTTTACCATTAACCTGTACTGGTAAGCAACAAAGTTTCTCAAAAAATTTAGATTTTTCCTACCTTTGTCAGATGAATTCCAACCTATAGCGGGTTATATGACTTGTACTTGCTGCATGAGTTTGAGTGTTGTTTCTAAATCGCTCAGATTACTTAAATCAATTTTTTGAGTTTGTTTTTTAATTTGTTGGAGAGATTTTAGTTTACCTTTGGGTGCAACAGCCGAAGTTAGAGGATACTCATAGGTTTGATTAGCAAAGTAGTTTTGCGCATTTTCATTCAGCATGAATTCGACAAACTTTTGAGCAATATTGGGATGTTTGGCGCCGTTAAGAATTGCTACACCTGCAACATTTACCAAGGAACCCACATCATCGGTAAAATGATGCTCCACAGGAACTTGAGGATTATCTTGTTTGACTCGTTCTAGATAATAATGATTGACAAATCCGACAGCAATTTCGCCGCGAGATAAGGCTTCTACGATCGCAGTATTATTAGGATAAACTTTAGCATTATTAGCTTTAATACCTTCTAACCATTGCCTAGCTTTGTCTTCTCCTTCTGCAACTCGTAAGGCGGTGACAAAAGATTGAAAGGAGCCATTTGTAGGTGCCCAGCCAATTTTACCTTTCCACTTCGGTTCAGTAAAGCCAAAGATAGAAGATGGTAATTCCCCCGGTTTTACTAATTTAGAATTGTAATCTACTGTCCGCACCCTCCCCGAAATACCTAGCCATTTCCCCTCTGGTGAACGGTAGGTACTATTTACCTGATTGAGAAGAGATGTTGGTAACTCTACTGCTCTATTTGCTTTTTGAATAGCTCCAAGGGCGCTAGCATCTTGGGCGAAGAAGACATCTGCGGGACTGTTTGCCCCTTCTTCCAAAATTGCTGATGCTAACTCAGCAGTATCGCCGTAGCGGACTTGTACCTTAGCATTGGTTTGTTGCTCAAATTGTTTGATAAGCTCACCAATGAGTTTTTCGTTGCGTCCTGAGTAGATTACTAGCTCTTTTTCTAATACACCGCTAGAAGCCGTAGCTGGCGTAGCCTGCGTTGATGGCGATTGGGCAGTATCTGTGGGAGTTTGATTAGAATTACAAGCGATCGCTAATCCACCACTAGCAGTTGCTAGTCCCACTATATAGACAAATTTGCGGCGTTTCATAAGCTTTCTCCGGTACAACACATACTCTTAATAAGTTTATTGAAATATATTACTATTAATTTAGGAAGCTTGCATAGTAACATTTTAATGTAAAATCAGACTAGGATATTTTGCTAATTCAATAGATAGAAGCTATTCATTTCTTTGTTAGGATAATTAATTATCCATATTATCGACATTTATTAGAATAATCATCTAAAAAGTAATTGATAATTATTTGTATTAAATAAAAAAATAGCTAAAAGCAATAATTTATAAATAGGAATTATTCTTGTATATAAATTGGTAAAAAATGTTTTCAGACAAAATTACCATCTGGCTTTTGCTTGCTAGCACCATAACGACGTAGGTATTTTTTGGGCAAGCAGATAGGATCTATTAAAAGAGTAAAATTTTAGGAGTAAACCTCTGTCTTTACAAGCTATCACCGTTAAGAGAGAAACTTCTCAACCCCCCGCAGGCTTAATTGTCACTTTGCATGGTTGGGGAGCTAATGCTGAGGATGTAGCATCATTGTTACCCTTGCTCAACTTACCTAATTACCAATTTGTATTACCTGATGCACCTTATCCTTATCCCTATTCCCCTGTAGGGAGGGCATGGTATGACCTGAGGGTGGAAAATATGTATCAAGGGTTGCCAGAAAGTCGGCAACTGCTAACAGATTTCTTACAATCTTTAGAAAGTACCACTGGCGTACCTTTGTCACGCACAATTTTGAGTGGATTTTCTCAAGGCGGAGCGATGACTTTAGATGTCGGCTCAAAATTGCCCTTAGCAGGCTTAGTTGTCATGAGCGGATATTTACATCCTGACGCACTAAAGGCAGATCAAAGTGGGATTCCACCTACTTTAATCAGCCACGGGAGATATGATGAAGTTGTGCCCCTGCAAGCTGCTTTGAAGGCACGAGAAACTCTCAAGTCTCTAGCAGTGGTAGTAGAATACCACGAATTTGATATGGGGCATGAAATAAATCCACAAACGTTAGAGGTGCTACGAAATTTCGTTGTAAATACAATTGCTTAGTCAGCATTACGAATTTTTTATAAATTCTGGTACAAATTCTGACATTTTTCACGAAATTAATGACCTCTAATGAGTAATATATATTGGGTGGCTGCGTTCAGCGCAACTTAACCCATGCTGAAGGCGAGTGCTGCATAAGGGAGGGGCGAACATTATGACAACTCTAAGCATTTCCAGGAAAGAAATTGCTGCCATGACTGCGGCAGAAGTAGAAGAACTGGCTACACGTCTGGAGCTAGATAATTATAGTAATGCTTTTGAGGGTTTAAATGATTGGCATCTATTGCGAGCGATCGCATTTCAGCGCCCAGAGTTAGTTGAACCCTATATCTACCTTTTAGACTTGGAACCCTACGATGAAGCGTAGTTGAGAGTTAGGAGAGACGCAATTAATCGCGTCTGTACAGGAGTTAGGAGTTGGAAATTAATATTCGTAACTACTTGCTCCTAAATTACTACTTACTCCTAACTTTTTACTATGACTAATCCAAAATTGAACAGAGTTCTAATTGGTGTAGGTGGCGGTATCGCCGCCTACAAAATCTGTGAATTGGTTTCGACGCTGTTTAAAACTGGGGTGGAAGTCCGAGTCATCCTCACCCGTTCGGCGCAAGAATTTATCACGCCTCTGACAATAGCCACCCTATCTCGTCATCCCGCTTACACAGATGATGATTTCTGGAAACCAACTCACTCTCGTCCTTTGCATATTGAGTTGGGTGAATGGGCAGATGTCATGGTAATTGCCCCCTTGACAGCTAATACATTAGCCAAGTTAGCCTACGGGATGGCTGATAATTTACTCACAAATACCGTGTTAGCTTCTACTTGTCCCGTGCTATTAGCACCCGCAATGAATACGGATATGTGGGAACAGCTATCAGTGCAGCGAAATTGGCAACAGCTATTGATAGATAGCCGATATCATGGGATGAATACAGCATCAGGATTATTAGCGTGCGATCGCATCGGTGCTGGTAGATTAGCAGAACCTCCAGAAATATTAGCTCACATCCAATCGTTGTTACACACTCAAGGTAAACGAGATTTAGTAGGTAAACGAGTGTTAATTAGCGCTGGGGGAACACGAGAGTATCTTGACCCAGTAAGGTTTATTGGTAATCCTTCCACAGGTAAAATGGGATTGGCTTTAGCGCAAGCAGCACTTCACCGAGGCGCAAACGTTACTTTGGTACATGGCCCAGCTAATTGGGATGTACCATTAGGAGTACAAGCGATTCCCGTCATTAGTGCAGAGCAAATGCAGCACGTGATGGTGGAATGTTTACCCAACGCTGATATCATTGTGATGTCAGCAGCCGTGGCAGATGTGAAGCCACGAGATTATAGTACAGAGAAATTGCCCAAGCGATCGCTCCCCCAAGCTTTACCTTTGGAACCTGTACCGGATATAGTCGCCCAATTAGCACAACTTAAGCAGCCGCATCAGATATTAATTGGTTTCGCAGCACAAACTGGCGATATTATCAAGCCAGCATTAGAAAAGTTACAGAAGAAAAAATTAGATGCTATTGTTGCTAATCCCATCGATCAATCTGATAGTGGTTTTGGAAGTGATAATAATCAAGCGATATTTTTAGATAGCCAAGGAAATCAGGTAGAAATTGCACCTTGTTCTAAATTAGAAATGGCGCATCAATTATTTGATTTTCTTTCCACAGTCCGAAACAGATGAGACAACTAGCAACCGAGTCACCATCCACTTGGCGTTTCATCCCAATGCTTCAGACATCAGGAGCAGTGCAAATGGCGATCGATGCTTGGTTGTTCAACCAATGTGAAAAGGGACAGCACCCACCTACCTTGCGTTTTTATACATGGTATCCCCATGCACTCTCCTTGGGACATCTGCAAAAACAATGGCCTACCGAGTGGCATAATCTGATTTACCAGGGACAGGAACTCGATCTAGTTCGTCGGCCAACGGGAGGTAGAGCTGTTCTCCACCAAGGAGATTTAAGCTACGCCCTGATTACTTCAGCAAGTAGTGGAAAAAGCTGGGATACTTATAAAAACATCTGTAACTTTTTGATCCAAGGCTGGGAAACCTTGGGTATTGAGTTAAATTATGGTTCTGCTGGACGAGGTTACATTCACAATCCCAGTTGCTTTAATACAGCAACAGCGGCTGACTTAGTTACTGCCGATGGAAGTAAATTTATTGGTAGTGCCCAACGCAAGGGAAGAAATACCATTCTTCAACACGGCTCGATGATTTTGTCTACAGACAAAGGTTTATTTCAGGAAATCTTTGAACAATCGGCTCCGTGGAATACCTCGCTTTGTAACACACAGGAACAGGATGGCTGGATTGTAAAGATTGTGGAGACACTGACAGAGACAGCCAAACAGTACTTTGGCATAGAACTAGTTACCCAAGCATTTACTGATCTCGAATGGCAAGATATCCTCGAATTGCGATCGCTGTATGAAGTGCGTTAGCGTAGCTCACCGTAGGTATCGCCTATTCCAAAACTTGAGGTTATGTAGAAAATAGGAATAGTGTGACTGACATATAGATATTCAGCAGCAATTGGGAAAGGAAACTACTACTTTGAATTGCGTATAACCCGTATGGCCTATGGCTTTAAGTCATTTTCCTAGATTTTAGAATATAAGTAAGACTTAAAAATTACGCTTCTATATGAAAATACTCTCATCAGAGCTAGTCCATTTGGGATTTGGCAAATATGTGCGTTCTGACCAAGTAACAGCAGTTATACCAATAGAAGAAGAGCGAGGCCCAGGGCGAAGAACCTTTGTTCACATTCAAGGGCAAAGCGATCCAATTATCGCCTCTCGCGCTGAAGATACCATCGTGCGTGATTTAGTACAAGAACCACGCGAGGTTACTCAAGCCCGTCAGCAGCAAGAAATTCTTCAAGATTTATTGGTAAATCTAGGTAATGTTAATTCGACTGTGCGACGAATTAGCCGTGATGAAGGCACTTTGGATCTTGATTTGTTAGAACGACGAATTAAGCAAGTCCTTGAAAATTAATTGCAGAAATCAGCAAACTAAATAACGGAGAAAGATATTGCTGAATACAATTACAGACCAGGTTTCAGTATCAGATACACAAACAAGATCAGCAAGATTGTGGATACCTGAACGGGTACTGTTTACACCTGCTGCCCTAGATGAGGATTGGGGGCAGCAGATTCTTGCACGTGTGCAGTCACTCAACTTACCAATAGAAGAACTATCACAAAACCGCCTGAAGGGTCTGCGCGGTGAATCTGAGCGGGATACTTACAACATCGCCAAGCGTACCTTAGCGGTGGTTACTGCACCACCCAGTTCTTTTAAACTGAGTCCCATCCCACCTTCTGCGGATTGGCAGTTTCACATTGCCGAAGGTTGTCCTGCTCACTGTCAATACTGCTACCTAGCTGGTAGCTTATCGGGACCACCTGTAACCCGTGTTTTTGCTAATTTACCGCAGATATTAGAGAACTTAGCTAACTACGAGCAGCAGGGGAAAACCACAAGTTTTGAAGTTAGTTGTTATACAGACCCATTGGGTATTGAGCATTTAACTGGCAGTCTTGCTGAATGTATCCGTTACTTTGGCACTCGTACCAATGCACATCTACGCTGGGTATCGAAGTTTGATGCTGTGGATGGATTACTCGACCTACCACACAATGGGCATACCCGATGTCGGATGAGTGTTAATGCTGCACCGATTTCTGGCAAGTTTGAAGGTGGTACAGCATCCGTAGCATCCAGACTTAATGCATTGCGACGGTTGGCGTTACCACAAGAGCGTGGCGGTGGCGGTTATCCAGTAGGCTTGGTGATCGCGCCAATTATGCCGATAGACGATTGGCAAATGCACTATAGTTATTTGTTTGACCAGATAAACGAGGCACTAGATTTTGACTGTGATCTTACCTTTGAGTTAATCTCGCATCGGTTCACGCCTGGGTCAAAAGAAGTGTTACAAACTTGGTATCCGCAATCAAAGTTAGAGATGGATGAGGCAAAACGCAGTATCAAGCGTAATAAGTTTGGTGGGACGAAGTACGTTTACGATAAGGACACCATGAAGGCGTTGCGTTGCTTCTTTGAGAGTGAGATTACTAGACGCTTTCCAAATGCTGAAATTCTTTATTGGACTTAAAAGACCACTTCGCTCAAATACAGTTTGAGCAAATTAATTATTGGGCAAGAGAGCGATTGATATATTATGCGATCGCTCTCTTTTCAGCTTGCTCAAAACCTAGTGGTCTGTCCCAAAAGTTTTGATGAGTTCGTAGTAAGCACTTCAGTGCTTAAAAATCCAGGAGTAAAGTCCTTACTACGAACTTTTTTAGCCTTCGCCTGGGTTTGGCTACGCCCACTAAAAGCCGCATAATTTGGGCAGACGACAGGCGGCGTTATACATTAATAAGTGTATCTGCAATACCGGACTTGTTCTGGCTTAGTCTCAATAGCAAAGGTTTGGAGATGTTTACTTTATCAGAAACTTCTATCCTGGCGGCAATCCTACTGTTAGCTTTAGGCATTTTGGGCTGGGGCTTTTATCGCGCCAGACCTTTTGGTAAGCTGGGAATCTTAGCCTGGTTACAGTCGGTGGTGTTGATGACTCCCTGGCTCCTGTTTTTTGGATTGTTTGCCGCAGGGATTTACATCAATATAGCGGGTATATTGTTCTTAGTGGTGACTTCCGCTGGATTGTACATCTACTTGGGCAGCCAGTTACGCGCAGCTGGGCAAGATGCTATCCTCAAGCAACGCGCAACAGAAAGACTTGCCGCTGCTTCCTCACTTGAAGCAAATTCCTCACAACCAACAGCAGCAGGACTGAAACCGGAGATCCCGCCGATACCGGAAGATGACTTGAATGCAATTAAAGGCATTTTCGGTATCGATACGTTTTTTGCCACAGAAACGATCGCCTACCAAGATGGAGCCATTTTCAAAGGCAATTTGCGGGGAGAACCAGAAGAGACTCACAACCGTCTAACTGCAAGTTTACGGCAACGCCTTGGCGATCAATATCGCCTATTTTTAGTGGAAAATACAGATGGCAGACCAGTGGTAATTGTCCTGCCAAGCCGCAATGATCCCCGGCCGATGTTGTTATCGCAAAAAGCTTTTGCCGGCATTTTATTAATAGCAACTATTGCCACAAGTTTAGAAGCTGCGGGATTACTGCTGAATTTTGATTTCTTTGGCAATCCAGGGCGGTTTAAAGAAGCTTTGCCCATAGGTGCTGGGATATTTGCGATTTTAGTAGCTCACGAAATTGGTCATTGGTTACTTGCTCGGCGTCATCAAATCCGCCTTAGCTGGCCTTTCTTTTTGCCGGCCGTGCAAATTGGTTCCTTTGGTGCAATTACCCGTTTTGAATCTCTGCTGCCCAACCGCAAGATATTATTTGATATCGCCTTGGCAGGGCCAGCCGCAGGTGGTATCGTTTCTTTGGTAATGCTGGTGACGGGCTTGCTACTTTCGCACCCAGGTAGTTTATTTCAATTGCCAAATCAGTTTTTCCAAGGGTCGATTTTGGTGGGAAGTTTGGCGCGAGTTGTCCTTGGTTCGTCTTTACAGTCGTCCTTGGTAAGTGTTCATCCTTTAGTGATAATTGGTTGGCTGGGGTTAGTTATTAACGCTTTGAACTTAATGCCCGCAGGACAACTAGATGGTGGGCGCATTGTCCAGGCAATTTATGGCCGCAAAACCGCAGGACGGGCAACGATCGCAACTTTAATTTTACTGGCGCTAGTGTCTCTCGGTAATACTCTTGCCATGTACTGGGCGATCGTGATTTTCTTTTTGCAACGGGATCAAGAACGCCCCAGCTTGAATGAAATCACTGAACCTGATGATGCCAGAGCCGCTTTAGGGCTTTTGGCTCTATTCTTAATGATTACCACACTTCTACCCTTAACTCCCGGCTTGGCTGGGCGTTTGGGAATAGGATAGTGCTTATGGAGCCAACACCCAAATAAGCAATATCCGCAATTCGAGTGTGCGCTCAACTTACCAGAGTTTATAAACGATTGACACTCCCCCAACAAGCTTACGCTGTGGTGGGGGATTCTTGTTTCTTAGAAACACGCTTTTGAGCACAAGTGCCAACGAGTCTTACTGCTTCTCCACAAGCTTGAATTTCTGCGTGTCCCGCAGTATTTGTTGACAACCCTTCTCTACGAGAGGCTGCGCCAACGACTTCGCTCAGGGCAAGTATTCTAATCCCCTCTTCCCTCAAGTTCCGCGATGCATTTTCATCTCTGTCATGGGTTGTTTGGCAACTCAAACAAATCCATTCACGAATACTTAGATTCAGTAAATCATTCTTGTATCCACAACATGAACAAAGCTTTGTGCTGGGGAAGAATCTGTCAACTTGAATAAATTTACCTCCCTCTCTTTGGAGTTTGTAGCTCATGAAATTAAGCAACATACCAAAACTAGCGTCATACATTGATTTGGCTAACTTGGTACGTGCTAACCCTTTAACACAAAGGTTTTCAGCTACAATGACTTGGTTTTCGTCAACTAACTTACGTGAGAGTTTATGAAGGAAATCTTGCCTAGTATTTGATATTTTTTCGTGAACTCCGGCAACTACTTTTACTGCTTTACGCCTATTTTTAGAGCCTTTGACTTTACGAGATAAAGCTTTTTGTCTAATTCTTAGTCGTCTAGCATATTTTCTGGTAGGTTTAATTGGGTCAATTTTGTAGCAATTCTCACCGTCAAAGACAGTTACTAAACTATTTAACCCAAGGTCAATTCCTGATATCTTTCCAAGCTTTGCTGTAGTTAATTTGTCAGTCTCAAACAGGATTGCCGCAAAATACTTATCTGTACTTGTTTTG
>NZ_WBKL01000031.1:0-20431 GCF_015714705.1 Nostoc sp. NZL
GTGTAATATTTCTGCTATTATTTCATCAGTCTTGCCATCCGCAGCCATTAGTAATGTGTGTGCACGCCGAATTTCTCTGGCTTTTGCTGAACCCTTTTTGACTAGAGCCAGTAGTTCTTCCCTCTGTGATTCACTCAGATTAATTTGATACTTTTTGCTCATACACCCTTTTTCCTTCTTCTGCGATCGCTTGTCTGCTTGTGAATACCAATGCATCCACATTGCTATTTAATCACACTTGATTATAACCCCGCAAAATTAATGGGACAGACCACTAGTGGTCTGTCCCATTAATTCTGAAAGGTTTGTAGTGAGAGATTTATCGCTCAACTTCAAGGTTTAGAGCCACTGACTATTTTTTTACTCAACTAAGTCCAAATTTCCTCAACTAAATTTGAAATTTAATTCAACTGATTTATGTTAGCCACCTTTACCACTAATGCCCCAGAAGAGAATAACTTAATTAAGTGTGATGCCGATCAGGGATTTATCTCTTGGCTAAGTCAAGCCAGAGGCTCCATTGCCATCACCACCTACCAAGCTGGAAAACTGGCAGTTTTGGGCTGGAATGGACAACAAATTACCATGCTGTTACGCCAATTTTCCAAACCAATGGGGTTGGCAGTTCATGGTTCACGTCTGGCAGTAGCTAGCCATCACGAAGTCTGTTTATTAGCCAATGCCCCTGCATTAGCTTATGAGTTTTTAGAAGACCAACCCGGACGCTATGATGCCCTCTACCTACCACGGATGGCATACTTCACAGGCGACCTCAACATTCACGACATGGAATTCGGCAGGGAAGGGCTGTGGATTGTCAACACCCGCTTTTCTTGTCTTTCTGTATTGAGTCCAGACTTTAGCTTTGTACCGCGCTGGCATCCCAAATTTATTTCCCAAGTAGTACCAGAAGACCGTTGCCATCTTAATGGGTTAGCGATGGTGGATGGCAACCCCAAGTATGTAACTGCCCTCGGTGCGACAGATACCGTTGGGGGATGGCGACCGGGGAAAGCCAACGGTGGGGTCGTGGTGGAAGTGGAGAGCAATGAAATTATTTTAGATGGATTATCAATGCCCCATTCCCCAATTTGGCATGACGGGTTTTTGTGGCTGCTCAACTCTGGTGCTGGGGAAGTATGGCGCATTCATCCAGAATCAGGAGACAAACAAGTAGTCTGCGTACTGCCTGGATTTCTGCGGGGGTTGTGCTGCGTAGGGTATTACGCCCTAGTGGGACTTTGCCAGATTCGGGAACGGCATATTTTCGGAGGGTTGCCTATTACCCAACGCTTTGAGCAGTTACTTTGTGGTGTGGCAGTCGTGGATTTACGAAATGGGCAGCAGGTGGGGATGTTGAATTTCACTACAGGCTGTCAAGAACTTTATGATGTGCAGTTTCTTGCTGATGTACAACGTCCGATGGTTTTGAATCAGGAACGAAAAGAAATCCGCCAAGCATTTACTGCACCAGAGTTTAACTACTGGCTGCGACCGAGTGCAGTGATTCCTAATGACTAAAGAATCTGTTTAATCAGAGCGTAATTGTTGAAATCAAATTTTTAGTTTTTTCAGAGGTTTTTTCATGACTGAATTCCAAGTAAATACAAGCATCACAGGCAATCAATCTAACTCCACAGTAGCGATTGATGCAGATGGTGACTTTGTGATTTCCTGGACTAGTGATGGTCAAGACGGATCTAGTAATGGGATATATGCCCAGCGCTACAACAGTGACAGGGTGGCTCAAGGGAACGAATTTCAGGTCAATACCACCATCACAGGCAATCAATTTAACCCCACAATAGCAATGGATGCAGATGGGGACTTTGTGATTTCCTGGACTAGCAATGGTCAGGACGGGTCTGGCTTTGGAATATATGCCCAACGTTACAACAGTGCCGGTGTGCCTCAAGGGGGAGAATTCAAAGTCAATACCTACATCCTTGACAGTCAATCTAACCCCACGATAGCAATGGATGCAGATGGGGACTTTGTTATTTCCTGGACGAGCGATGGTCAGGACGGGGATGGATATGGGATATACGCCCAACGTTACAATAGTGCTGGGGTGGCTCAAGGGGGAGAATTTAAGGTCAATACCTATACCACCGGCTTTCAAAATAACTCCACAATAGCGATGGATGCAGATGGGGACTTTGTTATTTCCTGGCAAAGTTATGGTCAGGACGGGGATGGCTTTGGAATATATGCCCAACGTTACAACAGTTCTGGGGTGGCTATTGGGGAAGAATTTCAGGTCAATACCTACACCAACAGCTTTCAATATAACCCCACAATAGCGATGGATGCAGATGGGGACTTTGTTATCTCCTGGCAAAGTTATGATCAGGACGGGTCTGGAGATGGGATATATGCCCGACGTTACAGTAGTGCCGGGGTAGCTATTGGGGGTGAATTTAAGGTCAATACTTACATCGCTGGCAATCAATCTAACCCCACAATAGCGATGGATGAAGTGGGGAACTTCGTGATTTCCTGGACTAGCAATGGTCAGGACGGTTCTGGAGATGGGATATATGCCCAACGTTACAGTAGTGCCGGGGTAGCTATTGGGGGTGAATTTAAGGTCAATACTTACATCGCTAACAATCAATCTAACTCGACATTAGCGATGAATGCAGGGGGAGATTTTGTCATTTCCTGGACTAGCGATGGTCAAGACGATTCTGGTAGTGGGATATATGCTCAACTAAACATCAACGCTGGGGTTCCCCCAACAATCACCTCTGGTTCTGTCTCTGCCCTGGCATATACCGAGAACGCCACTACAGCCATAGACTCAGCTATCACCGTCAGCGATGTAGACTCAGATAACCTAGCTAGTGCCACCATCAGCATTACCAGTGGTTTCGCCTCTGCTCAAGACACTCTCGCCTTCGTTAACCAAAATGGGATTACGGGCAGCTACAACAGCAGCACAGGTGTCTTAACCTTAACTGGCAGTTCCACGGTTGCTAATTATCAAACCGCGCTGCGTTCTGTTACTTATAGCAACAGCAGTGATAAACCCAGTCTTACACCTCGTACCATCAGCTTTATAGTTAATGATGGGACTTCTAATAGTAGTACCCTTACCCGTAATATTAATATTACGCCAGTAAATGATATACCCATTGCTACTGCCACCAACTCTGCCCTGGCATACACTGAGAACGCCACTACAGCCATAGACTCAGCCATCACCGTCAGTGATGTAGACTCAGATAACCTGGCTAGTGCCACCGTTAGCATTACTAGTGGTTTTGTCTCTACTCAAGACATTCTCGCCTTTACCAACCAAAATGGGATTACGGGCAGCTACAACAGCAGCACAGGTGTCTTAACCTTAACTGGTAGTTCCACGGTTGCTAATTATCAAACTGCACTGCAATCCGTTACTTATACCAACAGCAGCGACAACCCAAGTACTACACCTCGTACCGTCAGCTTTATAGTTAATGATGGGACTGCTAATAGCAACACCGTTACCCGCAATATTAATATTACGGCAGTGAATAGTGCGCCCGTTGCTACTGCCACCAACTCTGCCCTGGCATACACCGAGAACGCCACTATAGCCATCGACTCAGGTATCACCGTCAGCGATTTAGACTCTGCTAACCTGTCCAGTGCTACCGTCAGTATTACCAGTGGCTTTATTTCTGCTCAAGACATCCTCGCCTTTACCAACCAAAATGGAATTACGGGCAGTTACAACAGCAGCACAGGTATTTTAACCTTAACTGGCAGTTCCACCGTTGCTAATTATCAAACCGCACTGCGTTCCATTACTTATACCAACACCAGTGATAACCCCAGTACTACACCTCGTACCGTCAGCTTTCTAGTTAATGATGGGACTGCTGATAGCACCACCGTTACCCGCAATATTAATATTACGGCAGTGAATGATGCTCCCGTCGCTGTTAACGACAGCATCACCACAAATAAAAACACACCCATTATCATTAGTGGTACTACTCTGTTAGGCAATGATACAGATGTCGATGTTAGTGATGTATTGAATATCACTGGCTTCACCCAACCTAGCCAAGGAAGCTTAGTTAACAACAACAACGGTACTTACACTTATACGCCCTTCGAAAACTATTATGGCTCCGACAGCTTCACTTACACCATAAGTGATGGGCAAGGAGGAAGTAGCACTGCTACCGTCAACTTGACCATTAATGAAATCACCCCTCCGATTAATGGCACTTTAGGTGCAGACAATCTGACTGGTACAGGGATCATGGATATCATCTCAGGGTTGCAGGGCAATGACACCCTCAACGGACTAGGTGATAACGACACTCTCGATGGCGGCGATGGAAATGATTTCTTAGATGGTGGTACAGGAGATGACAGTCTCCTTGGTGGTAAAGGCAATGACACTTATATAGTGGACAGCATCGGTGACATTATTACTGAAGCCGCCAGTGCAGGCACAGATTTAGTTAAATCTTCAGTAAGTTGGGTATTGGGAAATAACCTGGAGAACTTTACCCTGACTGGAACCGACGCAATCAATGGTACTGGTAACAGCCTTAAGAATATTTTGATTGGAAATAGTGCCGCTAACACCTTGACCGGAGAAGGTGGCAATGATAGCCTCGTTGGTGGTGCAGGCAATGATAGTCTGATTGGCGGTGCAGGCAATGACACCTTGGATGGAGGTTTGGGATCTGATACTCTTGATGGTGGAGCAGGCAACGACATTTACACTGTAGATAACCCGAATGATGTTATTGTTGAAGGCTTAAATGCAGGCACAGATTTAGTCAATTCTTCAGTGAGTTGGGTGTTGGGAAATAACCTGGAGAAGTTGACCCTGACTGGAAGCTCGGCAATCAATGCTACTGGTAACAGCCTTAATAACATCCTCATAGGAAATACTGGCGCTAACAACTTGAGCGGAGGAGATGGTAACGACAGCCTCTTCGGTAGCTCAGGTAATGACACTTTGTTGGGCGGTGCAGGTAATGACACCTTGGATGGAGGTGCAGGGATTGACAGTCTTGATGGTGGAGCAGGCAATGACATTTACACTGTAGACAACCTCAGCGATGTTATTGTTGAAGGCTTAAATGCAGGTATAGATTTAGTCAAGTCTTCGGTGAGTTGGGTGTTAGTAGATAACCTAGAGAACTTGACACTGACTGGAAGCACAGCAATCAACGGTACTGGTAACAGTCTTAATAATATCCTCATAGGAAATACTGGCGCTAACAAATTGAGTGGAGGAGATGGTAACGACAGCCTGATTGGTGGTACAGGTAATGACACCTTGTTGGGTGGTTCCGGCAATGACACTTTGGATGGAGGTGTGGGAATTGACAGTCTTGATGGTGGAAATGGTGACGACATTTATAGTGTAGACAGCCTCAGCGATATTGTTGTCGAAAGCTTAAATGCAGGCATAGATTTAGTCAAGTCTGCCGTTAGTTGGGTGTTGGGAAATAACCTGGAGCATTTAACGCTGACTGGTAGTAAGTTAATCAATGGTACTGGTAACAGCCTTGATAATATTCTTACGGGAAATGGTGGCGCTAACAACTTGAGCGGAGGAGATGGTAACGACAGCCTCTTTGGTGGCTCAGGTAATGACACTTTGTTGGGCGGTGCAGGTGATGACATCTTGGATGGAGGAGCAGGGATTGACAGTCTTGTTGGAGGAGCAGGCAATGACATCTACACTGTTGACAACCTCAGCGATATTATTGTCGAAGGCTTAAATTCAGGCACAGATTTAGTCAATTCTTCGGTGAGTTGGGTATTGGGAGATCATTTGGAGAACTTGACTCTGACTGGAACCAAGGTAATCAATGGTACTGGTAACAGCCTTGATAATATCCTTACGGGAAATGGTGGTGCTAACATCTTGAGCGGAGAAAGTGGCAATGATATCCTCTTTGGTGGCTCAGGTAATGACACCTTGTTGGGCGGTGCAGGTGATGATCTACTCACTGGTGGAATTGGTCGAGATGTGCTGACTGGTGGAGTTGGGCGAGATAACTTCAACCTGGCTGATACCCGTACTGGAGGCTATGATATCATCACTGATTTTACTGTTGGAGATGATACTATTTTTGTTTCCAAGGCAGAATTCGGACTTAGCCAATCTCAGGATACGATACTAGATTCGGGTTTGTTCCGACTTGGGACTAGTGCGACAACAGCAAGCGATCGCTTTATGTATGATCAAACAACGGGGAATCTATTCTTTGATAAGGATGGAGTTGGTGGTACAGCACAAGTTCAAATAGCCCAGTTCTCAAATCAGGCAGTGCTTAGTAGTGCAGATATTACTGTAATTGCCTAACGGGAGCGAATCATAGCCAGAAAAGACAGATCACCCAGCAACACACTGATAAACTGTTGCTGGGCTATATGCAAGTATACATACGACGGTGTATTCATATTGCACCTTGATTCAATGAAGTTTAGGGATATTCTCCTCTCTATGATTATTCTCCACTCAATGCACTGCAATTGGGTACAGATTTTCTCACAAGTGAGCGAACCTCCCCAAAGGAAGAGCTTCGCTAAGGTGAAAAAAGTAGTGGTTAGTGAGCTATGAGTGAGCTACTAATAAGGTAGGCTAGAGTTGTATCAAGTGTTGAAGTCTACCAACTATGGCAACAAAAAATCCCCGTATAGCAGCCTACCCACCACCCAAAGTCTATGAACTGTTGGTTGAATTTAAGCGCTCTCAAGGATTAAAGTCAGATTCTGCCGCTATTGTGGCAATTCTGGAGACTTACCTATGCGGTAGCCTACCCAATGTGCTGCCAAGTGAGCTATCAAGTACGCCAAAGCGAATTGAGGATTTAGAGGTGAAGGTGAGTAGTCTGCTTTCTGATGTAGCAGTACTCAAGCAGGCAATGAGTCAGTATACTTGTCAAGCATCTGGTGAAGACCTATCCAACGAATATCTGCATCAACCTGATAACTACGAGGCATTAAGTGAGCCACCAAATGAATCACCTAACAGAATCCTTGACTTGACAAACGAATCTGTAGTTACGTCCGGGAGTACATCTAGAAGTGAGCTACAAATAACTGGGGCAGATGTTGACACTGAATTATTGAAGTCATCTGTTATTGAAACCGGATCCGCCAACAGTGAGCTATCAAATGAGTCACTATTGGTAACACCAACTGCCGAATCTATCTTAAACTACACACTAATTGAGGAGAACACGCCTCCCTATAATGAGCTACTAAGTGAGCCAGCATCAAATGACTTACTAGAGACCGTCATTGGTGAGCCATTTCATGACTCACTTGATGGTCTACCACGGCTCGAAGAAAATAATCATCCCAAAGTATCATCTGCCAATAGTGAGCTAATTAATGACTTACATAATAGCTCACTAGAAAAATCCGAAAGTAAAAATTCCCTGGAAGTTCCATCTCACCTGACTGGTGCAGCTTTAGCCAGAAGACTAAATGTTTCTGGCAGCACCCTTCGCCATAAGAAAAATGCTCCCAATTTTGGGCAATGGACTTCTCTTCATGACCCAGATGGGATTGCTTGGCATTTTGATGGTGAAAAGTTTATTGAAAAGCCCTCACCCGATATACAGTAAAACCCCTTGAGTGCAAAATTACTCCAAGGGGTTAACCGTATGCAAACTATTATTTTCGGCTCACTATCAAACTGGTATTATTCAGATTTAACAGGCACACGGCGAATTTTTTCTCGTAAAGTGTCTAAAATTTCGGGTGTAACCTTATACCACCAAGGACTTCGAGCTGTTTCTTGGAAAGCCTGAATAATTCCTTTGTCTCGCCAGTAATAGATAGTATGAATTCCAACACCAAGTTTTTCAGCTAAGGCACTGGTGGAATAATAACCTTCTGGACTGACCCCGTCATGTGCTACTTGTGGATTACTTAAAGGCTTTTCAATCCCAAACTTCCAACGAATCCAGGCAACACCTTTTTTCGTAAAAGCCCGCCCTTTACCACCCACCAAACCTCGGCGATTCAGTTCATGAGCAATTTCGCTATCAGTTCGGCCCACAGCTAATTCTTCAATGAGTTGAATGACTTGGTTGGGTGTTCGGAATTTTTCTGCATTTGTTGGGCGTGTCGCAACAAAGCAGCTTGTAGCTCCTGTATGCCACAGTATTTGCCCACTCTTACCAAGGTCACTATCCAATACTTCGATTTGACTCTTGTCCCAACCCAAGGTTAATGCACGGTCAGCTAGGGCGTATTGTCTTTCTGTACTTTCACGGTGGAATTCGACCTGAGTGGGTGTCGATTGTCTTAAATATACAACAGCACGGCGTTCCAGATGGGTCGTCCTAACTTTACTATTCATCTGGTTTACTCCTTATTATCGACTCGTCGAGACTTTTGCTTACGAGTATCTTGTCTATTAACCTTGCTGTTAGTTTTATTAGACGACTTAGCCTTTCTTTGTTGGCTGGTTGAGTGGTTGGTAGTAGATGCTTTTGTATCATTTGTTTTTCCTGTGTTCAACTCCTTTATTTTCAGGAACACAAGGAATTTCTGACGTTATAAATTGCGATCGCCCTGCTACCCATTCACTCAATCGCAGTAGTTTTTCAGGTAAAAACTTCCCGACTCTTTGGGTCGTGCTTGCTTGTTGTGTCCATAGGTCGGTTTCCCTTGCTGGTAGAGACAAAAATCCTCCCAATGGACTTTCTACGGTTACTTTAGTCTCTTGACCAACTTTGCGAATTTGCCGTACTACAACTGACTGACCATACAGTGGGTGAATGGGATTGGTGATGGTGACACTACTTCCCAAAAGAAACTTGAAATTATGTGCAGTTTTATTATATCGTTCTAGTAATACAAGACCGTGCCATCCAGGCAATGGTTAAAAATGCCTTAGAACCCGAATGGGAAGCAACTTTTGAAAGGTCAAGTTACGGTCTTCGACCAGGACGTAGCCCCCATGATGCTATTGCCAGTATCTATAACCTCGCCCGTCCGAATAAACGGAAGAAATGGGTGGTAGATGCAGACATTCAAGAATGTTTTGACAACATTTCACATAATTTTCTGTTAGAGCGATTAACAGGCTTTCCAGCCCGTGAATTAATTAAACAGTGGCTACTAGCAGGATATATGGAAGCGGGTTCATGGCATCCTACAGATGCTGGTACACCGCAAGGGTCTGTTGTCAGTCCGTTGTTAGCAAATATAGCTTTGCACGGTATGGAATCTGCCTTGGGAGTTAAATATAACAAGGACGGAGAACTACGTGCAGCAAGAGCCTTGGTGAGATACGCCGATGATTGTGTGGTGTTCTGTGAAACACTTGAAGATGCAGAAAATGTTGTTCAAATCCTTAATGATTGGATGCAAGTCAGGGGGCTTACCCTCTCCCAGGAGAAAACCAAAATATCGCATCTTACAGCAGGTTTTGACTTCTTGGGTTTCAATATAAGACACTACAAAGACCAAACCACTAAAACTGGATGGAAGCTGTTAATCAAACCTAGCAAAAAGTCTGTGCTAAATATTCGGAGTAAACTGCGTTCCGAATGGCTTAACTGTAAAGGTAAATCAATGGATGCAGTGATTAAAAAGCTCAATCCGATTATTCGGGGACAAGTTAATTACTTCCGAGTTGGGGTATCCTCAAAAATTTTCAATTCTCTTGACCACTGGTTATATGAGAAACAGAAAATGTATGCCAAACGTACTCATCGAAATAAATCCGATAGCTGGCGTCAGGCTAAATACTGGGGAAATCTAAATCTTGACAGACCATTTGACCGATGGGTTTTCGGTAATAAACAAACCGGAGCCTATATGTTGAAATTTGCTTGGTTCAAGATTGAAAGGCACATTCTTGTTAAGGGTAAATCATCACCCGATGACCCCAAATTAAGGGACTACTGGATTAAACGGCAAGAAGCTAAAGCCAAATCCGAATTAATCAAAAGTAGACAGAAGATAGCCCAAAAGCAACAATATGTCTGTCCTGTTTGCGGGGAATCGCTATTAAATGATGAAGAGTTACATCTTCATCATAAAAAGCCAAAATCTCAGGGTGGTGGTGATAATTACGGCAACCTACAACTCGTACATTTGTACTGCCATCAGCAAATACATTCTGGAACCATTTGTAGTTTGTGACTTGCTTGAGCCGGATGCGTTGCAAGGGTGCGCCGTGGTACGCACTGATTGAATTGCCAACTAAGTTGGCTGGAGTTCAGGGTAATTGACTCCAAGGCGAACAACTAACCTAAACCCGAAAGGGCGAGGGGACAAGAGCCTGTTCGTAAAGCGGAAAGTAACAGAAAACGTGTATGTTACGGTTCCGCAACGCCTGAACGATATGGCTAAAACTAAACTGTTTAAACCCTAATATCCTGCGGTGGAAGTGCACATCCTTCGGTATCACGTTTGTACACCGATGTTATTGGTAGCCATTAATTCGCCTTTCATTAATGGTACACCCTGACCAGTAAGCGATGAGTAATGAACTCATTCAAGGATATAAGTAGGAGCCTAAGTCGTTCTTTATACGTTCATCAGTGACGAAACATGGGATTGCCTAAGAGACGCGAGTCCTATGGTGACGGAGTGACAATAGTAGTCGTGGAAGTAACGCCCCACCAGGGAGAACGGGAGAGCCGTTTACAGGGCGAAGTGTCACAGGTAATTGGATGTAACAGAAATCGAGAGGTACGCGAGATGCGAACAGCCGAAACGATACTGAACATCATACGTGAACGCGGACAGCGTGGGTTGCCAGTAGAAAACGTGTATCGATTGCTATATAACCCAGACTTGTACTTACGCGCTTATGCCAAGCTGAACAGCAACGCAGGTGCAATGACACCAGGCACTACGCCAGAAACAGTGGATGGGATGTCCCTGGGGAAAATTAACACCATCATTGAGACTCTAAGATATGAGCGCTACAGATGGACACCAGTGCGACGTACTTATATCCCGAAGAAAAACGGTAAACTGCGACCGCTAGGTATGCCTTCTTGGTCAGATAAATTACTTCAAGAAGTAATTCGTTCTATATTGGAAGCCTACTATGAGCCTCAGTTTAGCGAACATTCCCACGGTTTCCGACCAAAACGCGGATGCCATACAGCCCTGTTAGAAATTACCCAAAAAGGTCGAGCTACTAAGTGGTTTATCGAAGGAGATATCTGCGCGTGCTTTGACAGAATAGACCATACTCTCCTGTTAAAAATACTACAAGAGAAAATCCACGATAATCGCTTGATTCGACTAATCAAAGGGCTGCTGGATGCAGGGTATTTGGAAAACTGGAAATACAATGCCACCTATAGCGGGGTTCCGCAGGGTGCAGTTGTAAGCCCAATACTTTCTAATCTAGTGCTAGACAAGCTGGATAAATACGTCGAATGCGAACTAATACCAGCATACACGCGAGGTCAGCGAAGGAGGGTTTACCCACCGTACAGAGATTTAACTATGGCTGCTTCAATTGCACGAAAAGCTGGGAAATTGTCAGAAGCACGGAAACTGAGCCAACAGGCGCAGTCTATTCCGTCCCGCGACCCCAATGACCCAAATTTTCGTCGCCTTTGGTATACAAGGTACGCCGATGATTTCTTGTTAGGGGTAGTAGGCTCTAAATCCGAGGCTGTGGAAATCAAACAGAAAATCGCCACTTTCTTACGTGACGAGTTAAAACTGGAACTCAGTGAAGAAAAGACGCTAGTTACCCATGCAAGGGACGAAGCGGCTCAATTCCTGGGCTATGAAATTCATATACTACATGCCGACGATAAACATGACCATCGTGGTCAAAGATGTATCAACGGTAGTGTGGGTCTGAGGGTTCCAAAAAGCGTAATTAAAGACCATCGTGTCAAATATATGCGCTCTGGGAAGCCTATACACCTAACCCAAAGAGTCAACGATAATGCCTACAGCATAGTTAGCCAGTATCAAGCGGAATATCGAGGATTAGTCCAGTATTACCGCATGGCTTACAACCTCCACACTCTCTCCTCACTTAAACGAGTTATGGAGCTTTCCTTAGTAAAAACTCTGGCTCATAAGTTCAAAACTACATGCCAGAAAATTTACAAACGGTATCGCACAACCATTGATACCAAGGATGGTACTTACAAAGTACTACAAATTACAACGGAGCGCGATGACAATAAGCCTTTGATAACTCATTTTGGTGGTGTCTGTTTACGATGGAATAAATGGGTCAAAATCGACGATAACCTGGCTAATCATATCTGGAACGGGCGTAGTGAAGTCGTTCAACGTCTTTTAGCCCAAAAATGTGAAATTTGCGGGGCAACGGACAATATTGAAGTCCACCATATCCGTAAACTAGCAGACATTAAGCTTCATAGATGTAAAGAACGTCCAGAATGGATGGTCAAAATGTCAGCACGTAAACGAAAAACCCTTGTGGTTTGTCGTCAGTGCCACGAGAAAATCCAATACGGACGCTACGATGGTGAAACTCTCAAACGTTTTGATTACTGGAAAGCGAAGTGATACGGAAACGGTCATGCTTCGTTTGGAGGGGGGTGGTTGGAAAAGTACCAATACTGGTAACTCGCTGGCTACCTACCCTACCGCACGTCCGGTTCTGAGGGGGCGGGATTATAGCGATATAGTCCTGCTACCCGACCACGGTGATGCCACCCAGGAGGAGCAAAGCTTGGAGCGGAAAGTAGAACGGGCGTTTTTTGAAGCGGGGAAGGCACTGGCGCAATTATGCGATCGCAGACTGTACCGTTCGACGCATGGCACATTTGAGGAATACTGCCGGGATAGATTTGGTCATAGCCGTCGTCAGTCTTATCTTTTAATGGATGCGGCTGTTGTTTTTGATAACTTGGTTGAAATTTGTGATCAAATTGATCACAAATTGCCCACAGTAGAGGGGCAAGTTCGACCCATGACCAAGCTCGAACCCCAACAACAGCAAGAAGTATGGCTAAAAGCAGTAGAACAAGCTGCCGGGAAAGTGCCAACTGGTAGAATCGTCAAAGATGTGGTGCAAAGGATTATGGAGCGAACCCAAGTACCCAATACCTACCAGATAGGCGAAGTCTGCCAAATCCTTGCAAAGGACAACCCAGAACTCAGAGGAAAGGGTGGGTGTTGGGGGATTGTCAGCGCAGTGAACGAGTTTAGTTGCACCTTGAGAGTCTGGGATGGAGAGTACACCGTTGGCTTGCAGCACCTCAAATCTTACAATTACTTGTCTGCCGAATGTGAGCAGATGCAGGTAATTAGCGATGCCTGCGGCGGGCTACGCCTACGCATCAGTCGGGTGTATTCGAGTGGGCTGGAGGAGTCGGTGCAGAAGTTTTTGGAGTCATTGGGGAAGCTGAATCGTGCTTATTTGACGGATTTGGAAGAGAAAGTGTTGAGTCTTCTGGAGTTGGAAATCATACCATAATGCTGCAAGTGATTAATTTTGGGATTCAAGGGATTCTACAAAGTAGAATTTTGACTTGTGCATTTATACAGGTAGGGGTGAGATTTTGGTACTGATTATTAGGGAAAGAGCAACTCTCGAACAAGTGGAGTTAATGCTGCAAACCTTGCGAGTTTACATTAAAGTGGCAGTAGATATAGAAAGAGGGATTTTAGCTGGAGGAGGAGAGAAACACGCTTTTTGTGAAGCAGCATTGCTTGAAGACGGTAGTAGACAGCGAGATATCTGGGGTGCGGATTGGACTCCCTTTGACCAATCGATAGCTTATGAATCGATTATTAACATTCGTCAAGCGTCAGAATAATCGCTCAATGTTAATTCAAGACCCAGCGATTAAAGAACGTGTTAAAAAAATAACTCAGGAGTTAATTGGTGGATATGAACCAGAATTTAGATAAAAAACAAGTACATTTTCAAAGTGAAAATACATCACTTTGCTTAGGACATATAGCTTCTAATTTAGCTAGGCTTAGAACATTTTGTAACAGTGCTTATAAAGAAGCTGTTGAAAGTGTGACAGATGAAACTATATATTTTATTGAATGGACGGCAGCAGAAATTGAACCTGAATATGCTGAAGAACTGGTTAACATTCAAGTTCAACTGGCACGATGGAGATTAACTTTTGATAGTATTTGGTCTGATGATAGTAAACGGAGACAAATGTCAGAACAATGTAATATTTGGTCAGGACGAGTATTAGATATGTCAGGGTTGCTGTCCGAATCCATCTAAAATTTTATTTAAAGACTGTTGCCTTCATGTATATGAATACTGAAACACCCATCAATTCTCCAGATATTTACTCAATTTTGAGTCAAACTCAACGCTTGCGAGTTAGTGATGGAGAGATTAAACCCGTTTTAGATGATTGCTCAAATACTTCAAAGTTGCTCGTACTTATTTGGTCACAGTTGGGAGATTTTGATAATTTAGAATACGCTTGGTGGCTGCGAAGAGAATTTGAAGAGATTGAACCTAGAGGAATCACAATTCGCGCTATTGGAATTGGAAACCGCAATTCTGGGATCAAATTTTGTGAATATACGGGCTTCCCTCAAGAATGGTTGTTTGTGGATGCAAAAGCTGAAATTCACGCGCTTTTAGATATTTATCAAGGACTGAGTATACAATTCCCTCTGCTATCAATGTCACAAAAAGCTTTACTGAATTTAATGTTAATGTGTGCGGGGATTGGTAGTCCGGGAACTCTAAAGGAAGTTTTTCGAGGTTATAAAGGCGATAAAAAAGCACCTCAGTTAATTGCTGATGAGGAAGTTGTCATGGGTACACCTTTACCACCAATCAAAGGTTCGTTTTTCAAAGCGGCTGGAGGAAAGGGTTTTCAGCGACCTTTTGAACTAGCAACCCTGCGCCTGCGAAACATGACCGAAGTTTTGAGCAACTGGAATATTTATGTACCAGACTCATCTTATTTGACGCAACGGGGAGGAACTTTTCTATTTGATTCCCAAGGTCAGTTAATTTACGAACATCGCGATCGCGGGATTCTTGGTTTTGCTGAAAATATGAGCAATCCCTTATCTTTTTTGTATAAGTAATTAATGGGCAAGGGTGGGTGTTGGTGGATTGTCAGCGCAGTGAATGAGTTCAGTTGTATCTTATGATTTGCAGATTGCAGCGATGGCTGCGCCAACGCCAAAGGCGAACACAGTTGTGAAAAACTTAGCAATTAGTCACGCACAACACGAGACAATTTAGTCGTGTTCGTGGGCTGGTGATTGAGTAGGGGGAGCAATAGCAATGATATGTTTTGTGGATTCGAATGAAAACTAATGCTACTCGACTACTGGATAAGCTAGGTATTCCCTACCAAATCCTCAGCTATGAAGTAGATCCTGATGATTTAGCAGCTCTTAGTACAGCACACAAAGTTGGTTTTCCGCCAGAGCAAGTTTTTAAAACTCTTACTCTAAAAACATAAGTATTATTACTAGAAAATTTTAGTGTTTATCTGGGTTTAATAAATAATCTACGTAAGACTTCTGAGAAAAATAATTTCTAAATTGCTTATAAAGTAAAAGCTTTAAAAATTTTCTTGATAAGTAGCTAAATAATATAGCCGTATAGAAAAATACTTTATTAAGATGTAGCAGGTACTAAGAACCGAATAGATTAATATCCTATTTTATACCTGCTACTTGTAAAAAACATAGTTGCTTTCTTAGCACTCTAGTCCAACCAGTCATTAGACATAAGGGTTTAGGGGAGTGAGTTTCTCATGATTAGAGGAGGGAGAATACCAGTCCAGTTACAAGGGGGAAGACACGAGTGACTGACATTGTAACTGGACAGATTGTGCGCGTGCGATCGCGGCAGTATCTTGTAGAAGAAGTTGTGTCGAAACCCTCTCCAGAGCAAGACACTAAAGTTAGCCTTTCTTGTTTAGAAGATGATGCGTTAGGAGAATCGCTAGAAGTCCTATGGGAACGGGAAATAGATGCCAAAATTGTAGGGGCGACATCATGGGATTCCATAGCGAATCGAGGTTTTGATAATCCGCGTCTGTTTTCTGCTTACTTGCACACATTACGTTGGAACTGCGCTACTTCCACAGATGCCAAGCTTTTCCAAGCTCCTTACCGAGCAGGTATAGAAGTCAAAGCTTATCAATTAGAGCCGCTACGTAAAGCTTTACTGATGCCGAGAGTCGGTTTATTTATTGCGGATGATGTCGGTTTGGGCAAGACAATTGAGGCAGAGATGATACTGCGTGAGATGCTGATGCGGCAGAAAGTTAGGCGAGTTGTCATTTCCTGTCCGCCTTCAGTGGTAAGGCAATGGCAAGAAGAAATGGAGAGTCGCTTTGGACTCACATTCATGATTCTTGACCGTGAGTTTATTGCTGCCCGTCGTCAAGAACGGGGTTATGGAATTAACCCTTGGATGACGCACACTCGGTTCATTATCTCCCACGCTTTGCTACGAGATGAAACCTATGCCGCACCATTAAGGGACTGGCTTGGTGATTTTGCAGCTGCTTCCATGCTCATCCTTGATGAAGCTCACAAGGTGTTTCATCCACATGGATGTTAGGTTGTGTCTGTTTTACCCAATTACTTAATTCAATAATGCTTGGTTCAATTGCTTGAGTTATTCGTTCATTAGTTGCGACTAACGAACAAGCCCAATATCAAGAAAGTCCCAGTTCCCATAACATTTCTTGCTGTTTTTCGTAGGGCATATGTGCATAATTATTTACCCATCCTAAAAAAGCCTGTAATCTAACTCCTAAATCTTGCCCTGGAACGATATCTGGCGACCATGAGGCTGTTTGTACATTTCCACAACACTCACACACGCAGGTATGACGTTGATATTCCACTATTTCAATGGGACGTTCTACCAATTGCGCTACCGAATGCTTTTCTACCTTCACTGCTACACTCGCAAATGCTTTGTTACCACAACAGACACAATCACTTGGACGTAAGATTTCATAACGATCTACTTTCCCAAAACCCTTACGTGTTTTTCCCTGATGTCCTACCTGCCCGCCTGGTTTTCTCTTGGGATGATTTGATTCCTCTTGGGGGGGAGCTTTTTTGTTTTCACTCTTTTTCAGAATGTCCCCAGATGGTGGTTTCGATGAAGTCTTACTGTCCAAATCTCTGCTGAGTTTTAACCGTTCTACTTCTTGCTGTAGTTCGTAGATGATTTTCTGTAACTCACGTATTACCTTGCTCTGCTCAATAATTATCTCCACCAGTTCTTCTTTTGATAACTGGTTCAAGCTTTCTCGGTCTAAAACAGTACGGCAGGTTTTGGTTCATATTTGTGACACTCCCCCTCAAGTGTCCCCCTTGTCAATACTCTGCCACCTGAATCCTTACATGATTTTCCCCGAACTAATAATGACTTAGAACATGCTTTTGGTCTGCTAAGTCATCATCAACGTCGTTGTACCGGTCGTAAGGTTGCTCCCTCATCCCTCGTTATTCGTGGTTCTGTCAAACTTGCCTGTGCGATCACTACTAAGCTTCATTCTTTTACCGCATCTGATTTAGCACAAGTTGATATTCATACTTGGCTCGAATTACGCTCTCAATTACAAAAACACCACAAAGCCAGAATTGAACGGTATCGATTTCGCAGAGACCCCAAGGCTTACTTGGCTAATCTAGAGAGTCGTTTTCTCTAGTAAATTTTACCACACTAGATTTTTTAGCGATGGTCTGTGGATGGAGGAAGTAGCGTAGGCGCAGCCCGTCGTAGACATCGCTCTTATGGAAGGTAGTCCATCACCTAAAAGCAATCGATTCTCATGAGTGATTGCCGAAAGCACTACTGATGTGGGCTATTGGAGTGATGAATGGTATGTTGGTGGGAAATCTGGCGCTAAGATTCGGTTTACAAGCTCTTTTATGTTGATGCACTATCTTTACAGTTAGTCTCCTGCATGAATTAATTCAAGAAATTGCGAAATTTCTTTAGTCGAGCGAATGTGATAAACATTTTTGATGCTTTGAGCCTGCTCGATAAACTCGCAATATTTTGGGGTCAAATATTTGTGACATAACCAAAGCACACGGTAGCTACTAAGAGAACTCCTTAATATGGGGCTGTTTTGGGCTATCGCCGTGTGCGGATTTGTGTGGATTTTGAACAGGGGCAGATTGGGGAACTTTCATCGCTAAGGGCGTGAAGCTATTCGGCAAGCTCTAGCCTTGCTAGCCGATGTGTTCCACGCATAAAACCTGTCAAAAAGCTGCTTTTTAAACTCTGCTTTAATAAATGATTATCTTCAGATAATGTCCGTATATTAGTTTAGTGAGTCTATGTTTTTGTAAATACACAAGTTTAAGTCGAGTGAGGAAAGAAAATGAATAAGTTCACCTGTTTAATGATTGTCGGGGCAGTATTGTCGATGAGTGCGCCAGCATTGGCTGAAAGTCGTGCGGTTAATATCAGTGTTGGCAGTATAGGTGGCCCTCTAGATAATGCTGCTTTGCGAACAGTTCGCCAAGTTATCGGGTTTGCGGTTGGTACTGGTACTGTTGATAAATTTATTGTATATAGCCCAAGAGAAGGCGCTCCTATTCCCATTGAAGGGGGTTTATCTGCTTGTGCGGAAGCTGGCTTTGGGATAACTGATGCCAGATTTAATGCTTTTATCCAGCAGTTGCGTTTAATTACACCCCGCTCAGGAACTTTCTTGAATGTAGAACTTACTGCAAGCTGTAGACTCAACTAAGAATGTTGTTACTTAACCTTCTTGGGTTGTAGTGAAAACTTGGGATGGAGAATTGACGGTTGAGGTGAAGCATCTTAAGTCTTCCGATTATTTACCGCAGGAATGTCAGCAGATGCAGCTCCTTTGCGATGGCGCTGTTTCTCCCACCGGAAGCGATCGCATCAGTAGGTTACGCGAAAACGAGAACTTGAAAGATGCCCCAAGTGCTTCAGCACAGCACTTGGGGGAACTGAAGCGACCGTATTTGACTGCGTTTGAGGAAGAACTTTTGGGTTTCATAGAGGCAAAAGCATCTATCACAAAAGCGGGAGCAAATATTGGAGATGTTCAAGATAGTTAAATTTGATATGTTTGCAAATAGACAGTAATTAAGGTTTTGGTTTCCTTCACCAGTTGTTTGCCCTCAAGTGGCTCACGCGTGAATGAAAGCCACAGCAGTTCATTAGAGAGAGACTTTGACTACGGTTGTGGCAATCAGTCGAGATTGAGTGGCATCAAGTAGAGGATTTCGTCGTGAGAAGAAATGAGCCAGTTCAACTAATATCTGTTGGTCATATTCGTTAAACTTACTGGCATCAGTAACTGTCATCAAGTCGATTAACTGTCCTAAGAGGATGTTTGAAAAGTTTTGGGCGAATATAATTTGCTACTACACAAACCAAGTCCGCCTGCGCGGACTAACGCAAAAACAAGGGCTTGAACCCACGCAGATGGGTTTTGTCTGTGTAGCCGCGACTTCTAGTCGCCAAGGCGAGTAATAAATTAGACTTTTCAAACAACCTCTAAATCGGGGGTTTGGCTTACTGGGAATTACCGAACGAGCGGAACGCATTGGGGCACAACTCTCGATTGAGAGCCGACTGGGGCAGGGAACAGAAACGATCATATCCGTACATCGGGAGGCATCAGTGTGAGTCAGTCTACAGCAATCCGCGTTTTGATTGTCGACGATCACTCGATTGTCCGGCAAGGACTTGCTGCGATGATTGAAAATGAGCCAGATATGACAGTGGTAGGTCAAGCGGGTAATGGGCAGGAAGCGATCGCTCAATATCGGCAACTACAGCCTGATGTCACCTTGATCGACTTACGGATGCCCCAGGTAAGCGGCGTTGATGCGATCGTTGCAATCTGTGCTGAATTCGCCCATGCCCGGATGATTGTACTGACCACTTATGACGGGGACGAAGATATTTATCGAGCATTACGCGCCGGAGCCAAGGGCTATCTGCTGAAGGACGCTGAACCGGATGCACTCCTGAATGCGATTCATATCGTTCACAGAGGACAACAATATATTCCTTCCGAAGTCGCTGCCAAACTGGTGCAACGGATGAACATTCCAGAGTTGAGCGATCGAGAACAAGAAGTTGTTTGCCAGATGGCGCGTGGCTTGAGTAATCAAGATATTGCTGCGGCTTTGAATATTACTGAAAGTACCGTCAAATTTCACATCAACCGAATTCTGAGCAAATTAGGCGTGAGCGATCGCACTCAAGCGGTGATTACCGCATTGAAGCGCGGACTTGCCAAGTTGTGAAAGCAATGAGAACTGAACTTAAGTTCGGTTGAGGGTTCGTTGTAGAGATAGTAAGCAACTGTTGTTTCATCGCTTCAATTACTCAACTTAGAGTTGGCGACAAAGCTGAATTAGTTTCATAAGCTAAAGACATAGAAAAAACGGAGTCGGGAGGAATCACAGATAGGAGTCAATGAAGAGGACAAGGGGCAGGGGGCGGGGAGCAGGGAGCAGGGAGCAAGGG
>NZ_WBKL01000043.1:0-6135 GCF_015714705.1 Nostoc sp. NZL
GGTAGATAATACTCAAGCTTTATTTCTTCATTGCCGAGGTAAACAGGCGAAGAACTTCATTGCTTATCTTGAAAAACATCGCTCTCGTATTGTCAACTATGCCTATTACCAGGCTGAACAACTTTGTTCTATTGGTTCTGGAGCAGTTGAATCTGCTATTAAACAAATTGGTGCGAGAATTAAAATTTCTGGCGCACAGTGGAATGTTGATAGTGTTAATCACATCCTCTCTATTCGTTGTGCTTATCTCAATGGTTTGTTAACTATTTAAGTCTTTCTGCCAAAAGTGGATGCTCCCTCATGTATTAACTCACGTTTGGGTAATCGCCTTTAACTAAAAGGAATTATCTACTAGATTGCTAAAGATATGAGGTGATAGCTATCACAAACGAATAATCTCATGTTGCAAAGGATTTCAAAGAGATGTATGCCCAAAACAGAAAATCTGGTCTGTGGGGCATTGCTGACATAAGCTCTTCAGCCGAAAGTTTCTTGCACTACACGTAATAGCTGATTAATTACGTGTGGCTTTAGTTATTTAATACCTTCAACTTTCAGTAACACATTTTGGGCGTAAAGCTTAAGTTCAATCTCAAAATCTCGATTTTCACTGGTAAAGACGTTTCTGAATTGGCAAACTTGATCAAGAAAGTTTGTATATATCTAGCCTATCAATCAATGAATAAAACTGCTGCACTTAAATTTCCCCGTTTGGCAACCTCCAGCAAGAAAAAGGCGCTTAAGCGAATCACCTTAAACTTGACATTAGATGAAGCTCAGAACCTTGAAAAGTATTGTGAACAGACAGGTAGACCAGCAATAGATGTGATTCGGGAACTCATTCAAACCTTGCCTTGACCTGATTTTTCACGCCCAGTTGAAAAAGATCCAGTCTAGAAGAGTTATGACTAAAGTAGAAGATTTTGCAGAATTACTCTGAAAAGAGTAATTCAAGAGCGGTAATCATAGATTAAACCCTCACGACTGGATATTTGCTATTTCAATACTGTTGTTTGTTGCAAAAATACTAAAAACAAGAGTTAGAAATTATTCTCTGACAGAAGTTGCGACAGAATAAGGATAGCCGCCGAATCGGAGAAACAGTCTCTCACTCGTCATTGTGCAACTCAATCATAGTTATCACGTCCATCTTATTTCGGCGTGCTGCGCTCGTTTACGGCGGGCATAGCACGCCTTCACTCAATATTTACATCCTTCTCAATCCTCACAAAAAATTATCAATCGTTAACTTAACACCTCCAATTGAACCAAACTCTAATGCTTATAACTTGAGAATGAACCAAGGTTAAATGGTTCGCCAATCCACTTTTATTTCGTCAGTGGCAAGGCTCGAATGAGTTCTCGAATCACATCCGTTGCTGGTCTGCCTGTCTGTTCACAATACTTTTCAAGGTTCTTAGCTTCATTTGATGCCAAGTTTATAGTGATTCGCTTGACGGCCCATTTTTTGTTCATGCTGAAACAGATAAATCATGTAATCATCGCTTCAAACCTGATTTTACCTTCCCAACTGCTAAGTAACCTAAATTCAGTAGACCGAAAAGTTTTGCGATACCTAGGTTGAGCTACGCCTACGCCAAAAATAGTAGTTTATAATACAGTTTCTCGATGGCCCAAAAAGTTGATTGCTTTTGATGGCTTATAAAATAAAATTATGAATTAACCGCCCAGAATCAACCCAAGCCAGTCCTAGGTCAGATACACTTTACGGACTACTCCATAGTTGCGGACTATAGTTTGACGTAAAAACTCCAGCATCTGTCTAAGGGTAAATAAATTAAGAGAAAACTTCTCGATCTCTTGAAAGTGGCTAACCTGCTGTTTGAAGAGTTAGTTGGCGCGATCGCAAAATGAAAGCGGTACAACATTATATTGCCAGGTGTAGGGGCACGGCACTGCCCATTGGTGTCAACTTAAGGTGAAACCCATCCTAGAAGCAGCTTTTAGATATTGTCTCGTTGTCTTGTTCCCAGTCTCCGACTGGGAATGCCGTCCTAGAGGCTCCGCCTCCTTTGCTGGCGGCAGAGCCGCCAGGAATAGCATTTCCAGCCCAGAGACTGGAAACGAGATTTGAAAAGGCTTTTAGCTTAAGTTGACACCAATGGGCACTGCCGTGCCCCTAAGGGTGTACCTCACGTAAACTCAACGCGCTGGGAACGTTTGATACTAAACAAAATCTTATTGCTGTTGTCAGATTCCCTGAAGCTATTTACTGGGAAGAGGGATTTTATCTATTGTCAAAAACGGCGTGGGAATTTACCGAGCTATTGATTACTACTTTATCCCCCATCTTCAAATAGCTAATGACTGATGACTAATCCCCTACACTGAGCGTAGGGGTTTTAAAATCTCTAAACAGTTACTAGAGTGAAACTTAAACTAGAAACTGAGTTTACTCAAGTCAAAGCAAAAGTTTTGACTATTTGCTACTCTCAGATTTAACCGTACTATTTTACTCAGGACTTACCACTCAGCGAAAAATCGGAGCGGCTTGTCGTCAGACATCTGAACTTCGGTAACTCAGCACTCACACGGAGAGAGGAATTTGAAAAATCAGGAATTGGGAAATTGGCAAACCACAGTTTTCGGAATTGTGTTAGCAATACTAGTGATTCTCGGGCTAAATTCTTTTATCATTATTAACCCAGGACAAGCAGGAGTGATCAGCATCTTGGGTAAAGCCAGAGATGGCGCTTTATTGGAAGGAATTCACCTGAAACCGCCTTTTATCTCAGTGATAGATGTGTATGATTTGACTGTGCAAAAATTTGAAGTGCCAGCGGAGAGTTCTACTAAGGATTTGCAAAATTTATCTGCGAGATTTGCGATCAACTTTCGCCTTGATCCTGTAAAGGTAGTTGAAGTTAGAAGGAAACAAGGAACTTTAGAAAATATTGTATCAAAAATAATTGCACCCCAGACCCAAGAAGCATTTAAAATTGCAGCAGCTAGAAGAACAGTAGAAGAAGCAATTACCAAAAGAAGTGAATTGAAAGAAGACTTTGATCAAGCGTTAGGCGATCGCTTAGACAAATATGGGATAATTGTGTTAGATACTAGCGTAGTTGATTTAGCATTCTCACCAGAATTTGCCAGAGCAGTGGAAGAAAAACAAATTGCTGAACAACGGGCGCAAAGAGCCGTCTATGTAGCACGGGAAGCAGAACAAGAAGCACAAGCAGACGTTAATCGCGCCAAAGGTAGGGCAGAAGCTCAAAGACTCTTAGCAGAGACACTCAAAGCCCAAGGAGGACAGTTAGTTCTGCAAAAAGAAGCAATTGAAGCTTGGAGGACTGGCGGCGCTCAGATGCCCAAAGTTCTCGTTATGGGTGGTGACTCAAAAAGCGGTATCCCCTTCATGTTCAACCTTGGAAATATCCAAAATCAACCTTGATTTGAGTAAAGAATACTTAATTAGTTGGGCTAGTCCCAACTCAAACACAACAGAAAACCAAGAAGATAATAATCGAAGTTTATGTCAATCCCCAATCATCAGAATCTCACCGCTGAAGAAGCGAAAAAATTACTGAATAAATTCAACTGTCTAGACATTGCTCCCATCCTTAATCCATCAGAAAAAGTAGTCATTCGTAATGCCTTAATCTTGCTCACCAAACTTGCTGATTATCAAATTTTAGGAATTTGTGCTGATACAGCAGAAGAAGGAATACTGGCTATGAAGACATATTCTCTGGCTTTAGGTTATGAACCACCAGATAATTTGTCTACGCCTGAAGGCCCAGTTTATATCAAATTGAATGGCAAAAATGGCTTGTGTTATCTCGATTCCTATGATGGACATCATCGTGGTGTATTAGTATCTTGTCAGTCTTATGACGAAGAGGGAATAAACGAAATGTATGGGCATCTTCCCTTGGATTTATTTGTATAGAATTCGGCGAATGTAGGTAGGGTCTGCGCCTTACCTACTAACTAATGAGCAATGAAAAATTACTAAATATTATGAGTATTATTACACTACAATCAGTCACAAAAGACTTTGGCATCAAAGAGATTTTAAAAGATGCTAGCTTTAGCCTCGATGCTACTGACAAAGTTGGCTTAATTGGTACGAATGGTTCAGGAAAATCAACCCTATTAAAAATGATCGCCGGGTTAGAATCGATTGATAGTGGTCAAATTTTAATCAACTCCGGTTCTAAAATAATCTACTTACCGCAGCAGCCAGATTTAGATGAAAATCACACAGTTTTAGAGCAAGTTTTTGCTGATAGCGGCGAACACATGGCTTTGGTGCGTGAGTATGAAGAACTCTCAGATAAATTGGCTCACTATCCAGATGATAGCCAACTGATGTCTCGTCTTTCTGTGGTGATGCAACGGATGGATACAAGTGGTGCTTGGGAACTAGAAACTAATGCTAAAATCATCCTCACCAAATTAGGAATTTCTGACTTTGATGCCAAAATAGGCACTTTATCTGGAGGCTATCGCAAGCGTATTGCTTTAGCATCAGCGTTGCTAGCAGAACCAGATGTTTTGTTGATGGATGAGCCGACAAACCATCTCGATGCTCTTTCTGTAGAATGGTTACAAAGTTATTTAAATCGTTATCGCGGCGCACTTTTTCTCATAACCCACGATCGCTACTTTTTGGATCGCGTTACCAATCGGATCATTGAAATTGACCGAGGCGACATTTACACCTATACAGGCAACTACTCATATTACCTCGAAAAGAAAGCCTTAGCTGAAGAATCTGCCGTAAGTACTCAACGTAAACATCAAGGCTTGTTGCGGCGCGAGTTGGAATGGCTCAAAAAAGGCCCGAAAGCCAGAAGTACTAAGCAAAAAGCTAGAATTGACCGCGCTCATGCTTTGCGAGATACTGAATTTAAACAAGTTCAGGGTAAAGTTGATATTTCTACAGTTGGTCGTCGCATTGGCAAAAAAGTTATTGAATTAGATAACATTTCTAAAGCCTATGATGGGCGTACCCTGATTAATAATTTTACCTACGAATTTAGTCCAGAAGACCGCATCGGCATTATCGGCGCTAATGGTGCAGGTAAATCTACTTTAATGGATATTATTACTGGTCAGATTAAGCCAGATTCTGGTATCGCAGAAATTGGAACTACAGTTCACATCGGTTATTTTGACCAGCATTCGGAAGAATTGCTCACAGCTTTAAACGAAAATCAGCGCGTGATTGACTACATCAAAGAAGAAGGAGAATTTATCAAAATTACCGATGGAACTCAAATTAGTGCTTCTCAAATGTTGGAGCGGTTTTTGTTTCCTGGTAATCAACAGTATGCACCAATTAATAAACTTTCTGGTGGTGAAAAACGCCGTTTATTTCTGCTGCGGGTTTTGATGAGTGCGCCTAATGTCTTAATTTTAGATGAACCGACAAACGATTTAGATGTTCAGACATTGGCAGTATTAGAGGATTATTTAGAAGATTTTGTCGGGTGTGTAATTGTAGTTTCTCACGATCGCTACTTTCTCGATCGCACCATCGACACAGTTTTTTCCTTTGAGGAAGGCGGTAATCTCCGGCAATATCCAGGTAATTACTCGATTTATCTCGACTATAAGAAGGCTGAAGAGGCACAGCAACAAGCTGCGAACACTAAAGAGAAACCCAAAAATGCCGAAGTCCAAAATGGTGCATCTTCACCCAAGGATGTAGAGAATACCAAGCGCCGGAGGTTATCCAATTGGGAGAAAAAAGAATTTGAGCAGTTGGAAGGTAAAATTGCCCAGTTAGAGGCTGAGAAAGCGGAAACTGAGAAAACACTAGCGAATGTCTCACCGGGGAATTATAGCCAAGTGCAAAAACTCTACGATCATGTGGAAAAGCTCAAGCACGCGATCGATGTAGCGACTGAACGCTGGTTAGAATTGGCTGAGATGGAATCTTAAATTAAGAATACCTTAGCCATCTACTACGGAGCGCCCTATCTCTTAATAATCTTTTTTTGGCTAAGGTATTGACTGGAGTTTAGACTAGGCAACAAGAAAAGACTCAGCAACGCTGAGTTGAAAAGAAACAGACTTCAGAGATGAAAATCTACACTACTAAGCAGATTCTGATTGCTCTTTGCGGGGCTTGGTTGTAGTTTTTTTAACTATGGGGTAGCGAAT